>JAKAAS010000097.1 GCA_021802225.1 Bacillota bacterium | reverse complement strand
GAAAGCAGGATTCGCCGGGAGTGGGCTTTTCGTGCTAGTCCTCTTCGCCCATGCTGTGGCCCTGCATGGGTGGCCGCATTGGGGGATTTTAATGTGGGTACATCGTCTTACTCAGCGTTTGGGTCAGAAAGGAGGGAAACCGACATGATTACGATAGCCGGAATCCTTGTTATCGTTTGGCTTGCTGGGATCAGCGCCTGGCTGTATCGCCGGCGGAAACGGAAAATATCCCGAAGAAAAACCGAGACGGCGGAGAAGCCTGAGGCTGTTAGCGCAGGCAATGCACCCGGCTCAACCTCAACCGCTGTGCCCATCCACCTGGTCGCCCAACCTGTCCCCTCCGCTGCATTGGCGCCTTGGATCCGGAACGTGTGGGTGTGGTCCCGCCGGGCCTATTGGCTGACAGTGCGTCTTATCGATCTGGCAGTCGGAGTCGTGTTGTTTGGCTTGCTGTTTTGGTTGATTGGGGCCGCGTTGAGTCATCATGTCTTAGGTCACGGACTGACGCGCTCTGCTGTGGGCCACTGGATTGTGGGCATTGCGCAATGGGAAAGCCGGTTTGTCCAACGCTTGTGAAGAAATAAGGCCATCATCCCTCCGGTCTGTGGGCCGGGGGGATTTTTTTATTTTATAGGGGGGTTTTTACGTACTCTCTCCAAAAAAACCATCATAAGGAGTGATCTCTTGTGAAAAAACGCACCACCGACCGCATTGGCATTATTCTGTCGTCCGTAGGAATGGCGAGCGTACTATCGCTACTGGTGATTCCGCATAACGTCGAAGCCGCAACCACCGCCACGCCAACCACGCAAAACTTAAAAATGATCCAATTTTACCGTACGGCGCAATTACAGCCCCAATCCAGCAGCACGTCTGGGGGTTGCAGTTTTGGAGCCTGCCAGTCCGGCGGATCGGGCACAAATGTTGACGGGACTGCCACTTTCTCGATTCTCACCCCCGAAAATCGCGCGGGGAATCCGCCCGTGCTTGTCGATCTCACGGGCGATTTGGGCACCGCCAACAGCACCACTGCGACATTAAAAATCTCAGGGGGCACACTGAAACCGCTCATCGGAGTGATGCAGGCCACCGATATGATCAGCAGCCCGACAGGCACCAGCTTCCAGGTACACGCCAATGTGAGCATTTTCGATCCGGCTGCTTCGGGCAGCGTGAGCTTTGGCCCGACCCAGGAGGCGCAAGCCGTGTGGCTCTGGACCCCTCCAGTGGACCACTCCGCCACGATTGCGGTCAGCCTCGCGGGATCGAACGGCAGCAAAGTGATCTCGAGTCCAATATTCGTCCCCGCGTCGCGTCCGTTGTCTTCGGGCACGGCCTTAGACGTGAGCCCGCACCTCAACCCGGCCATGACGCCCGGCTTAAGCTTGTTTGATCCGGCTGCGACGTCGATGAGTGCCGCCGAAGCGGCTGCGCAAAAATACGGCATTACTGGGACCGTGACCTTTGCCGGATCGGGCGGAGCCCAGATCAGCCCGACGGGATCGCAACCGCTAACGCTCAACGGAGCGACGACCCGTTGGACGGATCCGAAAGCCGGGCAAGCCGTGAGCATGGATGCGACGATCGCGGATAATGGGAGCGCACCGATCCGCCAGACACCCTTTTACGCTTTTGCCTGGAAAGGCAGTGTGGCACCCACCTTGAACCCCGCGATGACGGTCACCCAAAAAATTACGCCTTCGCCCGTCGTCACCACGTCCACGTCGCCAACACCAACAACTCCGACTACTCCGTCGTGTCCGGCCCCCAAAACAATTACGAAAATCGAAAAAGTGCCTGGACCCACGGTAACAAAAACCGTGGATGTACCCGTGACTCATACCGTCGTAGTGACAAAAACCGTGGATGTGCCTGTGATCCATACAGTCGCTGTTACCCATACCGTCACGGTGACCAAAGTGGACAAGGTGCCGGTGCCCGGACCGACCAAAACGGTAACCAAAAAAGTCCCCGGTCCCACGCGCACCCTCATCAAAAAAATTCTTTACATCCCTTGGGCGTGGCTGCTCACATTAAATGCCGCTTTCGTCGCCGTTGTGACCTGGTGGGCACGCCGCATCCACCGCACCCGCCAACAGGCCCAATCCGCCGGTCCGGAGCAAGAGTAATTAATCGGAAAGTGAGTCAGGAGGGTTCCGGCCCTCCTGACCTCAGTTAACAAAGAAAGGAACGGCGAAAAATGATTTTAACGATCTTACACGTTGTGGAAACCATCGGTCTCCTGTTCGTCGTCTATTTGGCATGGGCTACCGACCTGTTCTGGTCCGCCCAAACCCGGCAAAAAGTGACCGCAAATCCTCAAAGCTACCACTTTCCGTGGTGGTTTCACCGGTTTTACCCCGGCGATTCTCAATAAGCGTGGGATATTCTCACGAATCGCCGCAGACGCACACAGAGGCCGCGCAGGGGGATTTATGGGCCAGTACGAGTAAATCCCTATGGGCCTCGCGCTACCGGCCTCTGCGGGCCTCTAAAACGACGGTTCAGGACTGATCATCAAAGAATTTTCTCGGGAGTATCCCCGGAAGGTGCAGGGTGGACGCGCAAACGCTTTTTAAGCGCTTTTCGCCCTCCACCTCCTCGGGATAGTCAACTTTTTTATCCCGATAGGGGAAAGGAGGGGATTAAAAATGGGTGTCAATTGTGGATTGATGTTTTATTAAGTCATGTCGATGGCCCGGCTTTGGCCGCCGGGCCTTTTTTTCTAACTAAAAAAGGAGTGATCTTTCGTGATAGCGTATGTTGCACCACCGAGTGCACGAGCCTTGCTCACCCCTGCAGAATTGTGGCCCGGACGCCGGGTTCAAGTCGCTACACCGGTCAGCGATGCGCGCCAACGGGGCAAAAAACGGGTGCGGATGGGATGGGTCGTCCACCAATATCCCCGCTTCGTGTTAGTCGAATTTGCTAACGGGTACTCGGAATGTTTTGATTGGCATACCATTCAGCACGGGCGCGGGGGGTTGCGCATTTATGCTGATATAGCGGGAGGGGGTGAGGGATCATGATCATCTTTCATTCTGCGAAATCCGAGTGTTCACCGTTAGATACACTGTTAGATGATTTGATGCAAGCGGCGAGGGATTATGGTTGCTCGGATCCAGATCAAGCCCGCGTCCTGGCCGAAGTCATTCTCCGCAATGCCTGGCATGATTTGGAAATCGCGGTCTATGATGCCTTGCGCCAGCACGTGCGCCAAAAAGCTACAAAATCCAGCAATCATGGAGGTTCAAAAAATGAACCGCTTCACCCGGTGAACCCCTGCTGAGCCGAAGCCGACCCGGAGTGTCCACGCTGTTCCCCCTGTCTCTCCCCTTATGGGGGAGGTTTTGTTTTTTGATCGCCCATGAACCCCAGAAAGGAGCCTGTCTATGCGCATTGCACTCTATGCCCGTGTCTCCACGCGGGACAAAGATCAAAACCCGGAAACGCAACTGCTTCGTCTCCGGGATACAGTGAGCCGTCACCCGGATTGGCACATCACCCAAGAATATGTCGATACCGCGGCGGCCAATGACTTCGGCCGCCGGATCGCCTGGCGGACTCTGTTGGATGACGCCACCAAAAAACGCTTTCAGAGCGTGTTGGTCTTTAAGCTGGATCGGGCCTTTCGTTCGGTGAAACACATGCAAGACACTCTGAGTGCCTGGGACGCGATTCCCGTCGGGTTTCTCAGTGCTCAAGAGGGGTTTGATACCACCACGGCCACCGGGCGGCTCCTGATGAATATCTTGGGATCCTTAGCCGAATTTGAACTCGAACTGATTCGGGAACGGGTCCAAGCCGGGATGGACCGCGCCAAAAGGGAAGGCAAAGCCATCGGACGGCCTAAGATTGCGGATGACCCGAAACGGGCCCGCAAACTGCACGAAGCGATTCAGGCGGCGCAGGCTCACCAACTCAGTTACCGCCAAGCGGCTCAACAAGCCGGAGTGAGCCTGACGACGCTGCAAAAGGCGTTGAAAGGAGGGCGGTGAGATGTGGGATCACCTTGTTGATATCGGCTGGGATCTCTTTCAATTTCAGGGGATGGCGTCCTTGTTCGGGATTGGAGTGTTCGCGACCTACGGGCTCACCCGCTTGACCCCCTCTGGGTTTTCGCCTAAGAAGAGGGAGTCAAGCGCGCATTATGTTCAAAGTGCCCACATGGGGATGCCGGTAGTTAAGTCCCATATTGCCACAAGTTGTACCAGTATCCATTTCCCCAGTAACCATTACTCCATGGACTACCATTCACTAAACCCGTAACGTAGCTTGCGCTGTTCCATGGATATGCGTTATAAGTATCGATAGTTACAAGGTTAGGTGTAATATTGTATTTACTGCTTGCCGTGTTGATGGCATTCACCATAGATTGCGTATAAGCTTGAGGAGCGGGCCATGTACTCCATGAAGTTCCATACCCATTTATTGCGGCATAAGTTTGCGTGGGCCACCCATTAGGTTGATTTTCTGTGAAGAAAAGGGACATCCCTGGAGTGTTTACCACGGCGTTATATGTGTACGCGTTCAATGCCTCGAAGTTCGACGCCGAAAACCCGTAACCGGGCTCTTCGTCCAGCATAAGTCCTGCCCAGTACCGACCGGGATTAGATGTATGGGATTCAACATAAGATGTGATATTGGATAACAATGACTCATATTGTGAGAGTGAGCCACACGTCGCTTGTGGCATAATTTCCGTTACCGTTTGTAGATTATCGTTCACATCGGTGGCGGTTTGCTGTTCGATCGACGACTCGCTAAAACTGCATCCAAGAGACCCTTCGCCTTCTACGATCACTGCATTGGCTCCCGAAGGGTATCCATAACCCGGATAGACATCTTCCATCCGCCATGAGGGTGCAGGTGACTGTGCATAAATAATTTGTTGTGGGAATAAAAGCAGAATAGACAAGATTAAGGGAAATAATCCCAATAAACTTTTAAAGACACGGGAACTTATTAACCGCACGATACTAAGCCTCCTGTACAATTACTTTAACCTGTGATTCATTAAGTGGATTGAGAGGGCAAAGGAATCCCCTTGAATGGCTTATGGGTCACTAACGGTGTAAATGATTGGGGTTTTTTTGCCAATTGATTGATATGTGTTTGTGAGGCATACCAATGTTCATTACTCATATCAAGAATAATGGGACCATAGTGAGCCCCGTCGCCTATTATGGCCAAATTACCGGGAATGCCTTCTAGGGTTACGGGGGTGTGGGGATCCGGCAACGGAATGACTGTAAATTGTGAAGCATCATGCGGCGAATTAGGATTCAAACAAGCCGTGGCTCTGTGGCATCTGTCCACCGCTACAATAGGCCCCCCAGGGGTTGAGGGAGGGGGAAACGTGGAGCCTGATACAGATTGCCCATATCCGACTAATAACCATGTGTGGCCTACTCGAATGACATTAATTTGTCCATACTGCTGCTGCAATGCACTGAACTGTGGAAGGAACTTAGGTCCCGCGGGCACTTTGGAGACCTGTGGTATCGAGGTGGTGACTGGCGGGACCGGTAAGGGATGAGGATTGGGCTTCAAATTTTGCGGGAAGCATTTATTATCAGGCATTCCGGGTTTGCAGGCGTCCGGAGCTGTTTGTGCCCGAGCCGTTGACTGATTGCCATTCAGTGCCATAAAAGCACCATTGAGGACTAGTATGGCCCCTAAACTAATAGACAACGTCGTCAGTTTTATCATTCTATTTATGTCCTCCTTATTAGCTATATAAGAGTTAGCCGCTCGCCCATATTGTCATTTTCTCAAGACACACTGAATGCACGCAAGAGCCCATGGCCTATTTCTTACCTATATTTCCCTGATACGGTTCGACATCAACCATCACTGAAGAAGCCCCATTGCCTGTGCCAAAAAGGGGGGTGTCCGGAATGGCCCGCAAACCCGCCTGGGACGGTCCCTGTTCCGGCCCGTGGGCCTGTATCAGAAAGGAACTCTTTTACGACACGGGATCCACAATGCGCTGACACGCCGAACAGAGACTTCCTTCATAACTAATGGACTCGGAGTGAAAATCAAAGGCCGCGGCCCAGTACATCCACGGATTGAGAACGAGCAAGCCAACACCCAATCCCAGTAAAACCGACTGGAAACGCACATTTAAAGACGATACCGTTACCATAGACCGGATCCACTGCCAGGCAAGCCACTCGGCACCGATGAGCGCCGTGTCTTGGACATACAGCAACAACGACGCATGCGGCCAAATCCAATAGAGCAGGGCTACGGGCCACATAATCAATTCAAAATGGTTGTCGAGATACGGGAATCCCGCAACGGTGCTATATGGATTCAAGTGGCCGTGGGCAATGAGCCATACCGCTTGCCAATACAATGCAAAGTCATGAGTTAACGCGAAACGACTGGCTTGAATGGTACTGAAAATTCCTAATGCCAACCATTGGACGACAAAGGGGGTATACCACCAATATTCTTGTGTCCAGTGCAGTTTTCGCCGAAAGCGCACGACGGACGAAGAGACCTGGGCCTTAACCAATGAGGAACCGACTCCTTATAACATTTTTACGTCACTTTTTATCAGTATTATATACTTCGTGATTTGCCAAGGGGATTCCTGCACGATCCCCGGTTTTTTTATTTTTTGACCTCAGCACAACCACTTGAAAGGATGATCCCCATGCAATGTCTCTTAGCCGAAAAACCGTCCGTGGCGCGCGATATTGCGCAAACCCTCGGACAGCCCCAAAAACACGACGGGTATCTGACCGTAGGCTCCGACTGGCGGATTACTTGGGCCTTCGGGC
>JAKAAS010000096.1 GCA_021802225.1 Bacillota bacterium | reverse complement strand
TCACCATTTTTCCGCTTCTGTGATACACTATGCAATATCACAAAGCGGTTAGTGCACAAGGAGGCGCAACCATGGCACGCAAAGCGCGGCTAGGCGGTTATGACATTAGTATTGAGAAAAACCCGGAAGGTATTCACCTCGCCGTCAAACCGACACCGGGACATGTCCAGGCACAGGAAGAAGTCTTTCAGATGTTCGATCAGTTCCGCAGGACAGCCCGTCAGGCAGGAGTCGGCGGCGCCGAGATTTTCGCCTACTGGGTGAAGAAACAGCTCCGGATTAAATAACATTTATTTCCACATATGCCACGATCTTGCATTTTCCATGGATCGTGGTATAATTTTGCCATTAAAATAAGGAGGGATTGCACCAATGAAGACCGCACTCAAGAACGTCTCGGAATATCACCGCGCCATCGAACACATCCGCATCCTGCAAGGCGTTCTCGGCACACTCGCCAAGATGAAAGGCAATATGGACCCCGATGTGCTTGCGGTCAGTCAGGAGATTGACTTGTATATTGTGCGCGTTCAGGAATACTGGCAAATGCAATCGCAAAAAGGGGCCATGTAGCTATTCCTTTTCATCTTTCGCATCGGGAGGCTGGCTGCGGAGATAGCGGACCAGCAAAGCATCAAGCGCATGGCTGACAGCCGCTAACTCGTCGCTGCGCAAATCATTGCTGAGAGCATAAATTCGGTCGAGTTCCGTCTGAAGTCTCTGCATATCCTCCAGAATCTGCTGGTCACCCTCTAGCCTCATCACTTTTATCCCCCTTATAGCGAGTGTCTTTACCTAATTCTGCATTTTTAAGGCAATTTCCTTCACGCACCGCCAAAAGATCAAACTTTTTTTGGTAAACCTTCGCTATTTTTCGTCCTTTTAGGACGGGTCCCGTACAATAAAAGCATGCAGGCACAAAAATTGTCTCAACGTTCCATAAACACGGGGCCAGCCAGACCACCTTCGTTACCCGCACGCACTGCTGCGCCTAGGGATATGGCACAGCAGTGGGCACGGCTGGACAGGCAGGAGCAGTTGCTGCTGGCCCGGATGAGCCTGGATGCCGTTGATGCTTACGCCCGGACGGTCAAAGACATTCTGACAGCGGCGCTGGGGGAACAGCAGACAGAGATTGGCGGGTACTTTTCCCCTTCCGGCGGGTTTCGCTATATGGTCCGGATAAAATCTGTCACGACCGAACTGGAGAATCTCCGTCAGGCCCTGATCCGGCGCTCTCCGGCCAACATGGTTATGCAGCGCATGGACCTGATCCGGGGGTTGCTGTGTGACATTTTGCTATGAGCGGACGATACCAAAGGAGAACTTATGGCTGTTTTTGATACGATCATGAATTATTTGACGGAGTTGGAAGATCTGACCGAGCAGAAAATTCAAGCGGCCACCCGCCGAAACTCCGCAGAGCTGCTGCAGCTGCTGCAAGATGAGCTCGACCCCTTGACTCACGTCAACCGCCACCTGCTCGAAATCGCTGCGCTCAGCGCGGACGAGCGCGCCCTTATCCGGCGCCACGCCGAGCACTGGCAGGCCAGGGCCCAGCTTCTCAGCACCATTTTGCAAAGCCAGTTGGGCTACTGTGATTTTGTCCTCACCCTGCTGGGCCAGTCCCAGCAGTCATCTGTCAATATCGACTTGTAGAAGGGGGACGCACGCGTGTCGTTTATGATTCTGAATATCGCCGGCCGCAGCCTGTCCGCACAGCAGCTGGCGATGGAAGTGACCGGGAACAATCTCGCCAACTCGACCACCACCGGCTACCAAAATGAAACGGCCAATCTCGTGGAGACGCCGCCTATCCCTTCGTCGCAGCTTGACGGCTCTCTGCAGGGCCAAGGAGTCAGCGTCGACGCCATCACCCGGGCCTCCAATGCGTTTCTCTCACGCAGCGTCCGCACCCAGCAAGGGTCCACCGGTTACTGGGACAGCCTCAACACCAGTTTGTCACAGATCCAAAACGTGTTCCAGGAGCCGTCCTCCAGCGGTCTGTCCGAGGCTATGAGCGCCTTCTTCAATTCCTGGCTGACCTTGTCCCAGACACCGTCAAGCCTGTCCGCACGCCAGGCCGTGGTCGACCAGGGCCAGTCTCTCGCCAGTACGTTCAACAGCATGTCCAGCCAGATCACAGGCGAAATTCAAAATATCAACCAATCGGTGGTCAATACCGTGCAGAAAGTGAACACCCTGACCACCCAGATTGCGAAGCTCAACAGCCAGATCACCACCGTCACCGGCTCCGGCGGTTCCGCAGACACGCTGCTCGACCAGCGGGGAACGCTGATGAACCAGCTAAGCAAACTGGTCAATATCTCCTACACCGTGAGCCCTGACCAGAGCGTCAACATCTATCTGGGCAGCAATGCCCTAGTGGTCAACCAGACAGCGCACAGCCTGGTGACCAGCGCCCCCACCACAGCCTACGGTGTGGACGCAGTAGCCTTCCATGATAATCCGGGGCAGGTGCTCACCTCTTCTACAGGACTGCAAAATGGTGAGTTGGCCGGACTTCTGACGGCCGGCAACCAGACCCTGCCGGGATATCTCGGCTCCCTCAATGACCTCGCCAGTTCCCTGGCTCAGGCGGTCAATACCCAGCAGGAGTCGGGATACACCTTGAACAGCGCCACGAAGGGCGCTGCCTTCTTTACGTCCTCGTCGTCGACAACGGCTCCTGTCACAGCGTCCACCATAGAGGTCTCTCCCTTGATGACTTCGCAAAACGTGGCGGCCGCATCCAGTCCTAACGCGCCGGGAGACGGCAGCAACGCGCTGGCAATTGCCAACCAGATCGGCAGCCCGGAGATGTCGCCCACCACTGGCAGCCTTGACACCACAACAACCGGTGTGACTTTCAGCCAGTACTTCACCAACCTGGTCGGCCAAGTCGGAAACGACGGCCAGCAGGCCAGCAATCAGTACACCAGCGCCCAGGCCACTCTGAGCTCCCTGCAAAATGCCCAGGAATCGGCGACCGGCGTGGATGTGAATGAGCAGTCCGCCAATCTGATTCAGGAACAGCAGAGCTACCAGGCCGCCGCTCAGCTTGTCAGTGTGGAACAGTCGACAATGGCCAGCTTGCTGGCTGCCGTCAGCTAATTTTTGAGGAGGGCACATCATGCAGGTCACACCCATCACCATCCGGAACAGTTTGCTGCAAAACATGCAGACCCAGTATCAGACCATCAACCAGCTGCAGGAGGAAGAATCGACGGGCCAGAGCTTTCAGGTGCCTTCGGACAATCCCCAGGCGACCACCAGCACCATGAGTCTCAACGCGGCTCTCACCGAGACCACCGCCTACAGCACAGCGGCCACTTCTGCCCAAAACTGGCTGGACGTGACCGGCGGCGCTTTGCAAAACATGCAGCAGTTGTGGCAGACGATGCTGTCCGTCACCGTGCAGGCCTCCAGCAACAGCCTGACCTCCACCGACCGTGATGCCTTGGCCCAGGAAGTCCAGCAGGCGCAGACATCCTTTGGGCAGCTGCTCAACACCCAATATGAAGGCACCTACATCTTCGGGGGATACAGCAGCCAGACGGCACCCGTGCCACCTGCGCCCGGCAGCATGCCTGCCGGCTATACCGTCTCCTCCATCATGCTGCCGTCGGGCACTACCCTAACCTCTGCGGGAGCGGCCATCACTCTGGTTCCGGGAGCGATCATTACGCCCCCGCCATCTTCCACCGCGATGCCGACATCGGGCACCTCCCTCACCCTGCCGCCTGGTACCACCATCACGCTCCCATCGGGAAGCACTACCACCCTTTCTTCAAGCGCCACCATGCCGCTTGCGGGGTCCTCTGTCACATCCGCCATGAGCAACGCCGCCGGGACGACGATTTCCACCATAAATTCCAGCGGCCTCACCCCTCTGAGCGAAACGGTTTTGCCTTCTGGCGGCCAGCCTACCGTATTTCAAATCGGGCAAAATGCCCAGGTCACCATCAACCTGACTGGCAACGAAAACGCCGGACAGCCCACTGGCTCCAATTATCTGCAAACCGCCTACAGCGCCCTCGGCCAGCTGGCCCAGGCCATAACAGGAGGGGCATCCGCCAGCCAGGCCATGCTGCCCGCGCTGCAGGCTGATGAAGGCTACCTCTCCACCGCCCAGAGCATCGTGGGTGGGCGCATGCAGCGCGTCACTCAGGCTCAGGGCCAGCTGACGACTCTGGCGCAAAACCTCAACCAGACCATCGCCCAGGTCTCGGGGGCCAATATGACGGCCGTGACGGTCCAGCTGACGCAGGAGGAACAAGCTTATCAGGCGGCCTTGCAGAGCGGCGCCCAAATTCTGTCCGTCTCGCTGCTCAACTATATTCACCCATAAGGGAATCCACACAACACCCAGACGCAAGGGAGTGGCTTTGATGATTACTGAAAATACCATCCGCACCCGCTTTCACGGAGAGATCACCATCTCCGAAAAGGACATCCTGGTCATGGACTATGATATTCTCGGATTTTCCCAAGCCAAGGAGTACGTCCTGCTGCCGCACCGGGCGGACAGCCCGTTCCTGTACCTGCAGTCGGTCACAGACCCGGCGCTGGCATTTATTGTCATCGACCCCCTGACCTTCGACCCGGACTATACCCTCCCTCTCGAAGAGCTGCCGGATCTGGGGGACCCCCAGTCCTGGGCCGTCCTGTGCATCTGCACGGTGACCCGGTCATCTCAAGGCGCGCTGGAAGCCACGGCCAACCTGAAAAGTCCCCTCATCATCAACCGCCAGACGCGGCATGGCGGCCAATTTGTGTTATCCTTACCCTATTCATATCGATATCCCTTGACAGGGGAGGACAAGTCAGATGCTGGTGCTCAGCCGCAAAACCGATGAAGCGCTCATTATAGGATCCGGCGAGATCCGCATCGTCGTATTGTCTGTGCAAGGCGATCAGGTGAAGCTGGGGATTGAAGCTCCCCGCGCAGTCAGTGTCATGCGCGAAGAGCTCTTCCGCGCTCAGAGGGAAAATGCCATGGCTGCCCAGTCGGTATCACCCGAGGACCTTAATGCTCTGGAGGCTGAGCCTCCCGCAAAGCCAACTCCTTGACTGAAGCGAGTATTTCGGTGATTTTCACCCCAAACTGCTCGCCCACAATGACCACTTCCCCCCGCGCCACCACACGCCCGTTGAGGTAGACGTCGACGGGTTCCCCATATGCCCGGTCCAGTTCCACTACAGATCCCGGCCCCATCTCCAGCACATCCTGCACCGAGAGGGAGCTGGAACCCAGCACCACTTCGACCTCCATGGGCACATCCCACAAGAAATCCATGCTGCCCGAGGCCGGTTTGGGGACCACAGACCCCTGCAGCTCTGCAAACTCGACTGGTCTGGCCTCCACATCGGCATGGTCCCCCAAGCCGTGAGTCAGTGCTTCCAGTTCCTCCGCCGTCAGCCGGCTATTGCTCTTTGCCATCACTGCCCTCCTTGTCTTCAATGCGGGCGGTGATGCGCGCCGCCAAATGGCCGCCCATTCTCCCCGCCAGCACCTGAAATTTTTCCTGCGTGGCCAACGTCATGACCAGGGGCTGGTCGTAGCGGTTTTTGAGCACCACGACGTCACCGGTTTTCAGCTGGTGGAATTCCCCTAAAGTAAGGGCGGTGCGCCCCAGCACCACGTCCGCTGCAATTTTCACGTGGCTGACATGCCGCAGCATCTCCTGCGGCCGGGGCAAAATCTCCTGGTCATCTTCGCGGCCCAGAGCGTGGCGGCCCAACAGCATCGCAAACGGCTGGATAGCGGGGTAGGGCCACACCCAAGACAATTTCCCCTTGTGGCTGTCAATGGTGATCTGCTGCTGCTGCACCACCACCAGATCTCCTTCCGAAGCCACCTGGGTGAATGCTGGGTTGTATTCGATGGCATCCACCAGCGCCTCAAAGGGCATGAGAGAGGACCAATTCTGGCTCAGCAGGCTTAATAGCCGCTCCATAATCCGGCGGTAGATCGTCTGCTCAATTTCCGTCAGCTCACGGTTTGGAAAATGCGCGGAGCCCGGTCCCCCAAGGGCCCGGTCAATCATCGCCAGCGTGACCTCCGGAGAACTTTCAAAGAGGCCGGACCCCGCCTGATTGATGGTAAACAGAGCCAGCACGCTGGGGATGGCCACGGTCTCCACATACTGTTCGTAGGGCATCTGTTCGGTGCTGATGTGCTGCACTTGCACGGGAGTGCGCAGGTACGTCGACAGAAAGTTGGAGGCCATGCGCAAGTAAGACTCCATCATCAGGGTAATGGCATCAAGCTGCAGCCGGCTAAGCTGGTGCGGGCGCTGGAAATCATAGGGCCGCACTTCCTTAAGGTCTTTCACTAGTCCCACGTTGCCCATCCTCTCCGAGATCAGGCGCTTGCCTTTTGGCCAGAACTATTGCGTCATCAGCGACGAAAAATATACAGGACCTACCGTGTCTGGGCCAAAAACAGACTCGAGCACGGTCTTGACCTGCACCTTGAATGTGGACAGTCCACCGGAGGTGGTGAACTCATGGTACGGCGTGCTGCGCGCCAAATTGATCAAGTCATTGCGGATTTTGGCATCCAGCACGGTCGATCCCGTCCCAGTGCCCCCGGCCGCGCCCGCCTTCGTACCGCCCTGGGCCGTTAAAGCAGGCAGGGCCACATCAAATTCCAGATTAAAGCTCACATAGTGGCCCGAGCTGCCCAGATTGCTCTGGATTCCCGATTCTGTGACGGGAATGGCCGTCAGCGGATTATAGGGCAAAGCTTCCACAACCGGCTTGGGTGCGTGGCTCAAAAGGGAAGGCTCCCCAAATATCAAAGCGG
>JAKAAS010000095.1 GCA_021802225.1 Bacillota bacterium | reverse complement strand
CTCCACACGGAAGTCGAGGGGTGAGCGGTAGTGCACGCTCAGCAGGTATGTTCTCAGCACCACCGGGTCAATCTGTTCGAGAAGCTCCCTGAGGCTCAGACCATTGCCGAGAGATTTAGACATTTTTACACCATTTTGCGTGATCAGTCCATTATGCACCCAATATTGAGCGGGTTCACACCCGAAATGCCCCATGGATTGGGCCCGCTCATTTTCATGGTGGGGGAAAATCAGGTCAATCCCGCCGCCGTGCAAGTCAAACTGCCGGCCCAAGTATTGATACGCCATGGCGGAGCATTCGATATGCCAGCCCGGGCGCCCGTATCCCCAGGGACTCGGCCATCCGGGCTCTGTCTCCGGCGCGCTTTTCCACAGCGCGAAATCTTCGGGATCGCGCTTGCCCTCATGCACTGCCGCCCGCACACCGGCGTACAGATCTTCAACTTTGCGGCCCGAGAGCTGGCCGTATGTGGTGTCGTCTCTCACCGAAAAGTACACATCATGCCCTGACACATAGGCCGCCTTGGCCTCCACCAATTCCTCAACAAAAGCGGTGATGCCATGAATGTTTTCCGTCACCCTCGGTGCAAAATCCGGCGGGATGACACGGAGCCGGGACATGAGGGCCGTATACTGCGCCATATGCTTTTGGGCCAGTTCTCCCGTGCCGATATTAACCGCTTGCGCCTGCTTCACGATCTTATCGTCAATGTCCGTAAAGTTCTG
The DNA here is from genome assembly GCA_021802225.1 of Bacillota bacterium. Next base: position 6,099 of record JAKAAS010000095.1, on the reverse strand, counting down.
CACGTGGCGCACAAAATACCCGTGCCGGGTCAGGTGCCTTTTGATTACATCCCACATCACTGCCGGGCGCGCATGGCCCACATGCGCTTCCGCATAAGGTGTCACCCCGCAGACATAAATCGACACATCGGGAGGATGCAACGGTGCAAACGGTAGCTTCTTGCGTGTCAGACTATCATAAATTTGGATCATGGGACCTCGCCCTTTCCCGCCCTTCCACAGGATTCATGGTCAAGGCTGTTCCCTGCATTTTAGGAAAAGATGTGCTGAACGTCAATCCAGACGGCGCAGACCTGTTCCTTGGCCCACCTCCACCACGAGTGCCACAGGCCTTGCGGCATTTCGTGCCGGCGTGGCGGCGCCGTGGACGCATGGACATGGACGGCTCTTGCCGTCATCATCACCCGCGCCACTTCGGCCGCCTGGCCAGCAGTCAGCGTGACTCCCAAGCGCTTGGCCCTCCCCATCGCCAGTTGGCGCAAGGGTCCGTCCCGCAGGCCCTGAGAATCATGGCTAAGCCCCCAGAACAGCCGCGCTGCCTGATCCATGTCATGGCCATGCTTTCCCACAAGGACCATGAGGCGCAACTCGTCTTGGGCCGCGCGCTGCCCCGCAGGGGAGACAGGCTGGCCCGCTGCCTGGCAGGCTGCCCACACGGCCGGCAGCGCGCCCCGTCCCGTAATGCCAAAGGGCGCCGCCACCACCACCTGGTCGCGGTCTAGTCCAGCCGCGCCGAGAGCTACCGCATACATCAGCGCACTGACTTGCGTGATGTGGTAGACCCGCACCTGCACGCCAGAGTCCGGCGTCCCAACCTGCACCAGAACGCAGGCGGCCGACATCAGGCGGGCATTCCCGGCGCTGTGCTCAGGCCCGCCCACGGTGACCACTTTGGCGGCAGGTCCCGCATGAAAATATGCGGTCATCTGCTGGCGCTGCCCTGGGGTCAGAGCGGAGCCAAGCGCCACCGCGCAAGGACGGGTTTGAGAACTCGCCAATAGAATCCAAGCAGACATCAGCAACAACTTCCGGATCGTGTTCACCTTCCGGTTCCAGGTTTTCCATCCTCTTTCCTGATCATGCGCGCGCCGGTTGCCCCTTGAAAGGAGCCAAGGTACACTAAAATAAGGAAAGGGGGGGAAGAACTTTGAGCGCAAACCCGATCCGCTGGGGAATTGTGGCAGCAGCCGCGGCCATCCTTGCCGGTTGCGGCGCTCTGCCTCACCCTCCGTCCGCCTCTCCGGTGCAGACGGCTGTTCGCAAAACAGAACTGGCGACCGTCCCTGTCATTCAATGGCACGCCGTCTCGGTCGGCCCCGAAGTTCTGCTCAATGAAGGCACATCAATTTCCTCTGTGCTACCAGGCCCCGGCGGGAGAATTTACTACGGCACCAGCAATCCTTTGGGAGACAGCGCCACAATTGGCTGGTACAGTCCCGAAAGCCGCCGCAATATCTGGACCGCGGTGCCCGAGACTCCGGATTTCCCACCGCAGGCCGGCATTAGCGCGCAGTCTTTAAATCTCTCTCAATCCTCGTATTGGGGGGCTGTGAATCTGGTTGTCAGCGGCACCCATACGGTATGGTACCGGCACTGGGGATATGTTGGGGGTTGGACGGCGGGCAGTCGGTTTGTTCCGGGGGATTATGCGATTCCCGGCCCCACAGTGCACCGCAGCAACTATACCGCGTCCGTCTACACCTCATTTCAAGGTGCTCAGATGGTGCGTCTCATGAACATCCGCACCCGCCAGATGCAGTCCTTTGCCCTCCCAGAGACAGCAGATCCCGTCGCCATTGCTTTCGGCTCATCCCACACCCTCTGGCTTCTGACTGCGGACACCCTGTGGTCGCTCAATACCGCCCAGGCCCTTTGGACCCCGGTGGCCACCGCCCCCGGGGGAGACTTTTTTGTGGCCATGGGAAATCTGCCCCGCTCTTTGTGGATTGTGGATGCCAACGGCAATGTCGGGTTCATTTCCGGCACAGACACGGTACACTGGACGGCTCATCTGCATTTGAATCCGCTAGCTGCTCAGCCCGCAGGGCCAAGCGGACTATGGATCGCCAGCCTGCGCCACCTGAGCCTATGGCTCCCCGGCCGCCCGCTGAGGCAGTGGCCATGGCCCTCCTTGGCCTATCCCTCCCCCGCTTCGCACTGGCCCCGCCACGGCTCCGGGGCGCCTCCGGACTGGCCTCCCATGCCCCATATCGCCACCGGGCCCCAGGGCGTCCTGGATATTGGCTATGGAACCTTTATCGGCCGGGCAGCGCTTTCCAGCCGCCTGACCCGTAGCGTTGTCGGAAGCTCAAAGAACGGGAAGAAGGCGCAATCATGACTCCAGAGACTCTGTTGGAACGGTATTATCATGAACATGACGGGCAAGATCTGAATTTGAAAGATTTTCTTCACACCGCCCGCAGCGGCCGCTGGGGCGACTGCAGCGTAGAGACAGCGCTGTCTTTTCTCGCCCTCCTCGAAGAATTGCTGCAAGACAATCTTGCCCGTGCCCAAGAAGGGCATCCCTCTGGCCTGAGTGTCGAAACGGCTCAGAATGCGGTCACAGAAGAAATGCGGGATCTGCGGGACTTTGTGCAGTCCACCGCATGACCGCCAGGCTTTGCACCGCCTCCTTGGCCCCCTCTCTCTTTTCTCCCTGCGTCTATTAAGGCGGGTCTTGCGCATAAGCTGATCAGGGGAGGGGACAACATATGAGGCGGATGGCAGCCTGGAGCTCTTTATTCGCAGTGATGGGACTGGTGTGCGCTTGCCTGGCGCTGGCGCACATTCCGCGCGGGCAGGCGGTCACCCAAGCGCTTCCCACCATCGTCATTGACCCCGGGCATGGCGGATACGACCCCGGAGCCATTGGCGGACCCCAAGGACCCTATGAGAAAAACATCAATTTATCCATTAGCCTGATTCTCGCAGGGTTTCTCCGCTCCCATCATTTTCACGCCTATCTCACCCGCACCGCGGACCAGGCGCCTAGCGGACCGCCGTTCCGCAACAGCCGGGACCTGCATCTGCGTGCCGCCTTAGCCCGGCAGTGGCACGCCACCATCTTTATTTCCATCCACACCAATGCGGAACCTACAGGCCAGGCCTCTGGACCGATTGTCTACTACCGTGCGGGTTCCCCCGCATCTCTGGCGCTGGCCCACCGAGTGTCCTCCGCTCTAGCCTCCCTCAGCGGACGCGCTGTCCCGCCCCGCCCGATCCGCCAGCTCGTGCTGCAGGAAGCAGGGGTGCCCGCAGTCAACGTGGAGGTGGGGTTCATCACCCACCCTCTCGACCAGTCCCGTTTGGTGAACTCCCAGTATCAGACACGTCTGGCCCATGCTATCGACCAGGGCGTCGTCCGCTATCTGTCCCGGGGACCGTCCTGAGCCGGGCCATGGCCGAGCAGCACCACGCACAGGGCCATTATCCCTTCCCCGCGCCCTAAAGCCCCTAGATGGTCCGTTGTGGTGGCTTTGACGGACAGAAGGTCCACTGGGCAGGAGCAAGCGCGGCTGAGGTTGATGCGCATGGCGCTGATATAGGGTGCCATGCGGGGATGCTCGGCGACCACCGTCATATCCGCGGACCAGAGGCGGTAGTGTCTCTCATGCATCATGTCCGCCACCTTCTGGAGCAGAAGCAGCGAGGATGCGCCGTCAACGCCGGGGTCCCCCTTCTTGAAGTGGGTGCCCAAATCGCCTAGCGCCAAGGCTCCCAAAATCGCATCCATCAGAGCGTGAGTCAGGACATCGCCATCGGTGTCCCCCTCCAGCCCCCGGTCATAGGGAATGGAAACACCGCCCACAATCAGTGGGCGGCCCTCGACGAGCGGGTGAACATCAATCCCCTGACCGATCCGGTTCGTGCCCAGCATTTTGCAGCCTCCATTCAAACCACAAGATATCTTCCGGCGTTGTCAGTTTGCGGTTGGCTGGGTCGCCTTCCACCATGACTACCCGGTGCCCCAGGGCTTCCACCACTTCGGCATCGTCTGTCGGCACTCCCTGATGCCAATGGCGGTGCGCCTCCCAGATCACATGCTGCCGGAACCCCTGCGGGGTCTGCGCCAGACGCAGGGACAGGCGCGGGATCGTCTCCACCACATCAAACCCGCAGTCCCGCTCTTCCACGCGTTTCACCGTATCGGTGACAGTCAAGCCCGGCAAAGCCGCACCCCATTCCCCGGCGGCTTCGCGCACGCGGTCAATCACCTCGGCGGAAACCAAAATGCGGGCGGCATCATGGATGAGCACCACATCCATCGGATCCATTTGGCCGCGCAGCGCTTCCAGCCCGCTTTGCACGGAAAGATAGCGGTCGCGGCCCCCCGGCGCCGTCACCCAGTTGTTCAGGCGATAGCTCTTCAGCCAGCGGAGGATCTCGGCTTCATGTTCGGGCCGGACCACTACCACGCCCCCATCAAACCGGCCCCCTGCCGCAAAATTCTCGAGACTCCAGGCCAGTGCCGGACGGCCCTGCAGCACAATCCACATTTTGGATCCATAAGGGCCCATGCGCAGGCTTTGGCCGGCCGCCAGCAATAAGCCAAAACTCTTCACACGCCACCTCCTTGCCGTCATCCGGCCGCATTACGGCTCACGATCACAAGAACCCGGCAGCAGCCGGGTTCTTGTGCGACTCTCGTGCTCTCAGGCTTCACTCAGTTCCACACTGTTCAGCGCCGCTTTCAGTTTAGCAAAAATCATGCGGCCTGCGGCCGTTTGCAGCACGGAGGTGACCACCACCGACACCGTTTGTCCAATAAATTTCCGGCCGCCATCGACCACTATCATGGTCCCGTCATCCAGATACCCTATGCCCTGTCCCGATTCCTTGCCGTCTTTAATCACGTGCACCACCATCTCTTCTCCCGGAAGGACGACAGGTTTGACTGCGTTGGCCAATTCATTGATGTTCAACACGGGCACTCCCTGCAATGCGGCCACCTTATTGAGATTGAAATCGTTGGTGATGACTTTCCCGTCCAGAATCTTGGCCAGCTTCAGCAGCTTGGAGTCCACCTCCAAATTGGGGTCAACATCCCGCTCGTAAATCTGCACCTGCGTCTTCAATTCCTTCTGGATGTGATTGAGAATATCGAGGCCGCGCCGTCCCCGGTTGCGCTTCAGAACGTCTGCGGAGTCCGCAATATGCCTCAGCTCTTCCAGCACGAATCCCGGAATGACCAGCGGCCCTTCCAGAAAACCCGTCTGGCAGATGTCCGCGATGCGGCCGTCGATAATTACGGACGTATCCAGGATTTTAGGCTTGACGCTGTCCGCCGGAGCCCGGTGCTTGACCCGGGGCAGCCAGCTCTGCGGGCGCATGAGTTCATCCTTCTTCCGGATCGACACCCGCAGCCCTACGTAGCCTAAGCCTACAGTAATGGCAATTCTCACGAGAATTCCCGGCAATCCAAAACCGGTGAGCTCCGAGGTGAGGAGGAACGCTATCAGCAGGCCGACAATCAGTCCCACCGCACCGGACAGCAAGTCCTGGGTTGGGGTCTTTTGGAGACGGCTCTCCCCCCATTCCATCGCTTTAGATGCCCCGTCCCACAGCCACGGGCCCAAAATATACCCCACAGCACCTCCGCCCACCAAGCCTATAGCGAGTAAAATGACGCCACGATCCGGCCCTAGCCCGTTCAGATATGGCAGCGCCTTTAACATGTGGAGATTCTGAAATACGCCCGCAATCCCTAGAACGGCTCCAAGGATCGTAAGAATTTGGCGCACTGTCTTTCCCATATCTGCCACCTCCTCCTGTCATGATCAGATGACCCAGCAACTCCTTGTCATCCCAATTTCTAGTGTCTCCCGGAGGTGTGGAATAAATACCTTAATTTACAAGTCCGATAAAGAGAATTTGAATAACCCCCGTGTATCTTATCATAGCACCGAATAGATGAGAAAAAGCAAAGAATTTGGCAAAACGGCACCGGGTTTGCCGGTGCCGTCACAAACCGGGTTCGGGGTCTTGCTCGTGCAAAGCCGCCCATAGCGTTTTAGCTAGTGCCGGGCCTGACCCCTCAATCTCTGCCAGTTCCCTGGCCGTGGCCTGGCGAAGCTGGCTCAGAATGCGGTCACAGAAGAA
>JAKAAS010000094.1 GCA_021802225.1 Bacillota bacterium | reverse complement strand
TCCATCTAAGATATATACGCCCTCCCTCGGTATTGGGGGTCCGGTCGCCATGCCTCGGCAGATGGCACAAAGTGGGATCTCTATGAGCAGAACCTATTGTCCGAGTACCACATTCGCTACGGTGGGTACGGTGGTATTGGCTATTATCACGTGTCTGATACCTACATTGCGCTCTTTAGCCATTTTATTCCCTGTGGTGTTTGGGAGGCCGTATATATCTTAGATGGACTATTGAAGAACAGCTCGGACATTCAACCGGATATCGTGCACGCGGACACCCAAGGGCAAAATGCGCCGGTGTTCGGCCTCGCATATCTCCTCGGTATTCAATTGATGCCCCGCATTCGCAATTGGCAGGACCTGATTTTCTCTCGGCCGTCGGACGAGACACATTATACGCATATTGACAGTCTCTTTGGTCCTGCCATTGACTGGGAACTCATTGCCCGGCATGTGCCAGATATGCTACGCGTGGCGTTATCCATCAAAGAGGGACGAATTTCCGCGTCAACGCTTTTACGCAAACTCAGCAGTTATAGCCGTAAGAACCGCTTATATCAAGCATTTCGTGAGTTAGGGCGAGCGGTGCGCACCGAGTTTTTGTTGCGCTACCTGAACGAGGCCGACCTCCGCGCCACCATTCAAGCGGCGACCAACAAAAGTGAGGCGTTTAATGGCTTTGCCAAGTGGCTCTTTTTTGGCGGTGAGGGTACGATTGCGACGAACGACCGGATCGAGCAACGGAAGATCATGAAGTACAACCATTTGGTTGCCAACTGTCTGATTTTTTTCAATGTTTTCCGGATGACGTTCGCGCTGCATTCGCTGCAACAGACTGGGCATCCATTAGCCCCCGACGTCCTGTCGGCTTTGAGTCCTTACGGAACCGCCCATGTGAATCGCTTTGGCCGCTATGAATTGGATTTGACGCGGCAACCTCCGCCGGTGGACTATGCCTTACTGCAGGATCTTCCCACGGATTCGTCATCATAATTGGCAAAACCTGGCTTATGGCGGAATAATCACGAATCGTTGCCATACCCCATGGGGTGAAGCAATTCGGCTTCGTTAGGGTATAGTCCGAGGGCCGACCGGGTTGAAATACCGGGAAGGCAACAAGTCGGGGTGCGATATCGGCGGAAAATGATTGATTGAAGGGGCCAGAAGTAGTAATCTTTTTGTCAAGGGCCATGGTGTTGGCCCGTGCGCGTATAAAAGGCCTGAGATATCAGGATGATGACACCTACCAGTGGGTGGGTGTATTTCTTTTTGCGGTTTCTCCATGGGGGCCGTTTAGGGCAATCACTCCCGCCCTTGAATGTAATTTTCAGATGAGGAGGCTTCCTAATGATTGTCAAGGCTATTATCGAAATTCCTCAGGGTTCTCAGAATAAATATGAATACGATGTCGCGACAGGCAAGATTCACTTAGACCGCGTTCTCTATACGTCCATGCACTACCCAGTGAATTATGGCTTTATCCCTAAGACATGGGCGGAAGATAACGACCCGCTTGATGTGCTGGTTTTTGGGTCGACACCTATAGACCCAGGAATAGAGGTGGCTGTACGGGTGATCGGGGCTTTTTTGATGGAAGACGAACACGGACCAGATGCGAAGATTATAGGGGTGGTGAATGTTGACCCGCGGTTCCAGCATATCAAGCAGGTTGAGGACCTCGGAAATCACCGATTGCGTGAGATTCGCCATTTTTTTCAAGAATATAAAACTCTACAAGGCATTGTCACGACCGTTGGTGACTTTCAAGATGAGGATGCCGCTATTGAGTTGATCCAGCGTTGCGAGAACAGGTTTTCGACTCTGCCTGCCCAAGGTGGTGAAACTGTCCTCTAATGCTGATATTCTTCCAGGTATGCTGAAGTTTCAGTCTCAGTTCAGGAAATTAGACGAACTAGATGGGAGCTTGCTAGGAATAGTGGGCAGTGCGCACAGGAAAACCTTTTCAGCAAACCACCGTGCTAGACTCCCCGCTGACCTAGGCCTAATGAGGCCGGCAGGGAGCATTTTCGTCAACTATGCTGTGTACAATTTTAGGGAGCCGCATCGCCTGGAGAAATACGTTTCCTCAAGTGGTTATGAATATTATGAGGGCGGCATAGAACTGCGGTCTGGGGGAGTCCAGTGTGATGCAGAATGCTGGGGCTCTATGTTCCCTCAAAGGGAATGCACGGTCCGCGCGAATCGCCAACCATCCAATGATCCAGCAATCATCAAGCCACTATAAGGAGGGGCTGGAGACAAATCATGCACTCTCACCCGCAACCCCTAAACAAAGATAACCCGAAGCTTTGGCGAACGCGGAATGTATGGGCGTTTTCACTGGCGTCGCTATTTTCGGACTGGGGACACGAAATGGTGACGTCGTTAATGCCAGGCTTCCTTATTGCCATGGGTGCTCCAGTAGTAGCATTGGGTGTGACAGAAGGTGTGTCGAATTTCGCACAAGCCTTGGCAGCGGTATGGGGCGGGCGGGTCAGCGATCAGAAGACGCACCGTCACTCACTCTTAATCTTGGGTTACATTCTGACTGGGGTGAAGGCGCTTATGGCATGGGTAAACTGGTGGCCCTGGGTGGTCGTGCTCCGGACTGTTGCATGGACAGGAAGGGGTGCCCGCGGCCCGATCCGCGATGCTTATATTGCGGAAGAAGTGCCGGCAGAGCATGTGGGTAAGGCCTACGGACTCCGTGAGGCGTTTGACACGGTGGGGGCCGTATTGGGGCCGGTGTGCGCAGCCCTGCTTGTGGCGCATGTGAGCCCCCGGAATCTGATTGCGTGGACGGCAGTTCCTGCATTCATTACGATTCTGGTAATCTTGCGTGTGCGCAAGCTGCCTGCTCCCGCTGTGGAAACGGCACGGTCCGATGAGTCTGTGACGGTGACGTGGCCGCGCTCTTTTGTGCAGTACCAGACGGCGACTTGGATCTTTACGACAGGATATCTGGCTCCGACTTTTTTTATTCTCCTTGTGTGGCAAAGCCACGCAACATTGGGCCCGCTGTCGTCGGAAACTTTGGCCTTGCTGCTCTACACGCTTCATAATGTCGTGTATGCCGCGAGTTCGTATCCCGTGGGATGGCTGGCAGACCAACTGCGAGGCCGAGTGTTGCTGCTCGTTGGTTACGGGGTATGGACGTTGGTTGTCCTAGGATTTTTCTTCGATTCAAGAAATGTTGGATGGTGGATTATTCTGTTCGCGATGGCCGGCGTGGCTACGGGAATTATTGAGGTGGCGCAAAAATTGGCGACAGTGCGTATAGTGCCGGATGTGCTGCGCGGGCGAGGGTTAGGGCAAGTGGCGGCGGTGCGCGGGATGGGCCAATTGGCGGCGGGACTGATTATGGGTGTCTTATGGACCCTCAGCACTCCCCGTGTAGGTTTTGGGGTAGAAACTTTTTTCGCTTTATTGGGTCTGTTGGCGATGGCCCGCGCGGCCCGAACAGCGGCCTGAGCCGCACTTGCAGAGGAGACCCGCCATGCCCCGCGCGGGGCGCACACGCGGATGAAAAAGGGGGCGGCCGCGATCAGGGCTACCTCAGTCAACATGCAGGATTATACCCTATATAACATGTCCATATGTAGTGTTTAAGACGATTTTTCAGAGAAGGAATTCATCGTGGACCATGGGTTCATTACACCTCAGGCGCTGCTGACCCAGAGGAATGGTACCGGTGGGCATGGCTCGCGAGACACACGCAGCATTGCGGGAGTCTGCGTCAGTTATGCGACATGATTTTCCATGCCGAATTGGATCCGTTGGTGCGTAAAACGGCACTACGCTCAGCTTGAATGCTTACCGAAGCCGACCATGCGATTCAAATGGAAATAAACCTGATCACGCGTAAGGAATTGGCCATGGTGCTGACTGGCTTGCACCACCCGCGCGGGTGGCAAGAGTCTCAGTGGTTGGATGCTTGCTCTGGGGAGAGGGGAGCGGAGGATTTGCTGGATCAAGCGGTCACTATGCTGTGGGGTTGGCCCGACTGGCAGACAACCTGACAAAAGTACACAATCCTTCAAGTTCTGACGGAATCACGACATGTTTTGACGAAGTGGCGCTGGATTAAAATGGCATAATATGGCGTGTGATTTATGGCAAGCACCTAGTTCCTGGCCCTATTCGAGAAAAATGTTCCCGGACAAGATGAGAGCCATAGACGAGATGACATCGTGATGGAACGGCCGTAGAGGACGAGGGCTATCCGCTTGACAGGGACGGGGTTCCCGGGAACTTATTGACCTCTCGGGGTTTTAGTCAAACTGACCCGGCTTGGATTGCCCGGTGGAACGTTCCACCGTATAATCACGGTAACGGTGATGGAGCTCGCCGACAACTGCCGTAAAGGCTGATAGCTCCTACTCATGGCCGTGATGGTCAGAATAGGAGAGCGTGATGAAAAACCCCACCACAAATCGTGCCGAAGCCCGGACAGAACCGGGCGCTTCGGCTGGGCAAGATTCCGCCGCAGACGTCTCTTCCCGTCTATCCGTTTTTACGAGCTTGATAGGCTCAGACCTGCCACAGAAGGTGGAGGAGGCCGCGCCCCAAGATCGTGTTTTCGCGTCAGACCTGAACCTTGACCAAATTCTTGGAGCGATGGTCAAAGGCCAGGAGGAACACGATCTCATCACGGCGTTATTCTATCAACACCTCCCCGATCCGGATACCGTGCATTTCCGCCATGAAGTGTTTAAAGATCTCGAGGATTCCGCCCTGCTTCGGGCTGTGCAGCAATTTGCCCAGCGGATGCAGCAAGTGCGCTCTCATCTCTCTCAATTGGAGAAAATGGAGGTGCACTACCAACGCCAAGGATGGTTTCTGGATGCAGCGGAATTGTATTGCCAGGCTCTCTTGTCTTTGCATGACGCCCTTGAGACTGCGGACCCGAAGTCGCGAGGCTTGTTGACATTCCGCGAGTTTCTCGCGGATTATCGGACGTCCCCGGCCTTCGCCGTACTGGTAGACGAGACCCAAAATTGCAAGAAAACTCTGGGTGACATTCGCTATGGCATCCGCATCCGGGGGAGAAGAGTGGATGTCAGCCGGTATGAAGGCCAAGCCGATTACAGTGCGGAGGTGTTAGAAACTTTTGAGCGATTTAAACAGGGAGGGACCAACGATTACCGGGTGAAATACCGCATGCCGCCGGGCATGACCTACGTCAGCTCACAAATTCTGGAGTTGGTCTCGCGCTTGTTCCATCAGGAGTTCTCTGTGTTGGATGAATATTGCACCCGGCACGCTCGCTTCTTTAACGAGACCGTGCGGCGTTTCGAACGTGGACTGTATTTTTACCTGACATACCTAAATTACACGGCGCCGTTGCGCGCGGCCGGTCTTCCTTTCTGTTATCCTGAGGTCACGAGCAACGCGCAAGACATCTTTGCTACGGAGACGTTCGACATGGCGCTTGCCAATAAACTGACAGCACACAGCATACCGGTTGTCACGAATGAATTCCACTTGCTCGGGCCGGAGCGCATCCTGGTGGTTTCTGGGCCCAACCAAGGGGGCAAGACGACCTTTGCCCGTACGTTTGGGCAACTGCACCACTTGGCGGGCATCGGATATCCGGTTCCCGGCACGGGTGCGCGGTTGTTTTTATGTGACCGGATATTCACGCATTTCGAGCGGGAAGAAGACTTGGCACGCATGCGGGGGCAGTTGGAGGATGATATTGTGAGGGTCCGGGAGATGCTGCAATCCGCCACTCCGGACAGTATCATTATTATGAACGAGAGTTTCGCGTCCACCACGCTTCGCGATGGCCTCTTTCTGGGCCAAAAGGTCTTGCAAAAAGTGATGGCGTTAGATCTTTTATGTGTCTATGTCACCTTCATCGATGAGCTGGCCCAGGTGGGGCCATCCGTGGTCAGCATGGTGAGTACGATCGTGCCGGACAATCCTGCCGAGCGGACGTTTAAGGTCATTCGGGCGCCGGCTGACGGTCTGGCATATGCCCTGGCCATTGCCGAAAAGTATCAGTTGACCTACGAGCGCTTGCGCGGAAGGATTGTCTCATGAAGGCCTATCTTCTCTATAAAGACCAGGATTTCAACTTCGAGGCGGCCTTGCCGCCCAACCACCAGGACCTGACGCAAGATCTGGAGCTCACCACCCTCCTGCAAGCGATGACGCAGGGAGATCGGTTTCTGGGGGATGTCGCGACGAAGGTTCTCCTGGCGGGGGCAGATAACCCCAGTGCCATTCGGTACCGCCAGCATGTCCTAGCCGATTGCCTGGCCGAGCCTGAGATCCTTCGAAATATGTATGCCACCACCGAAGCAGCCGTGGAGGATCGGAGAAAACTGTGGGGATACCATTCTCCATATCCGACAGCTGTCCTCTCTGGCGCGGTCACTCAGCTCGAAGCAGCCTTTACTCGATTGAAGCAACTGAGAAAAATCGCCGACGACAACGTGGATCGATTTCATTCTGAGGGATTGGTGACCTTATGCCACACTTTGCAACGGGAATTGGATGATGAGTACTTGCAGACCATTCACTTTCATCTGCAAACGCTCCGTTTTCGCAATGGTCCGTTGATCAGCGCCGAACTGGACCGGGACAATAGCCCCATTCACTTTGTGCTGCGCTCCGAGCGGCATGGGAAACTCGGTTGGAAAGAGCGTCTGAGAATCGGACCGCGGTCGTCCTACTTCTTTATGATCGCGCCGCGCGACGAGGCGAGTGCGCGAGCCTTGTCGGACCTCACCGATCGGGGCATTAATCGCGTGGCCAATGCGGTCGCACAGTCGGCTGATCATATCCTGAGCTATTTTACGGCATTGCGGGCAGAATTAGG
>JAKAAS010000093.1 GCA_021802225.1 Bacillota bacterium | reverse complement strand
GCAACTGGCCGTACCTGGCCGGGAGGAGATCACGCGGCTGTCCACCTCGGACTTGATCAGGGAGCGGATGGACGGGCTGATTGTGGTGGTGGGCGGAGGGGACCGGGCGTTTGAGGCCGCAATCCGTCTGACCGACGCCGGCCAGTCTGTGATCCTGGTCCACCGGAGGGCGCATTTTAGGGCTCGCCCGGATTTTCAGACCCAGGCCGAGAGGCGCCGGATTCCGATTTATGTGAATGCCACCGTACGCTCGGTGAGCGCGGGAGCCCAGGGGATTGAAGTGACCATCGAGCGCGGGGGGCGCACGCACCGGCTGGCGGCTCGGTGCGTGCTGGCCCGCATCGGCATGGAGCCCGATATCCAGCCGGGTCTGTGTCCCGGAGCCCTGTCGGACGTCGTCCCTCTGTGGACGCCTGTGGGCATTCGGGTCTTGGGCGATGCGGTCTCCCCGGTTCCCTTCCGGTCTATTGCCACGGCGTTTGGGTCCGGTATGGTCGCAGCCAAGGAACTTGTCATGACTTTGTCCCGCAAGTCGTAGAATAGACAGTAAGAAAGGGAGGGTCAGGACATGGTGGACGATATTATTGCCCAAGGGCTGAACGTGCTGTTTGTCGGCTATAATCCTGGGATATACTCGGACCGGGCCCGCCACCACTTCGCCGGCCCCGGCAATCTGTTTTGGGCTCTGCTGGCGGACAGCGGCCTCACGCCCTGGCGCTTGGCCCCAGATGAGGACCGGACGCTTTTGGTGTTCGGTCTCGGCATTACCAACATCGTCAGCCGCGTCACACCGGGGTCGGCGGACTTAACTCCCCAGGACCTCGCTGAGGGCGCCAAATGCCTGCAGCTGAAAATCCAGCGCCATGCGCCCCGCCTGGTCTGCTTTCTCGGCAAAGACATCTACCGCAGCGCCCAGGGACTCAAGTCGGCGGCCAAGGTGTCCTGGGGATACCAGGGACCGGGCCGCTTTGTCGCCCCGAACCCTTCCAGACGGTCCACCTTGGCTTACGGCATGCGGCTCCAGTACTTCCGGGCTCTGGCCAACCTTATACGGTACGGGCCGGATCCTCATGCGTTTCATACAGGACCGCAAAGTGCTGGTGCTCGGCGGGGCTGATCCGCTTGCTGGTAGCCAGGCTGACAATCATGAATACGGCGCCGTTCAGAATCAGGGCGGCGAATCCGGCGTTCATGCCTCCCACCACCCCGTGCCCGCTCAGGAGCAGGGCCGCGTCGGCCGCCCAACCGGCAACCATGCCCCAGAAGGCGCCATACTTGGTGGCTCCCCGCCAGAAGAGTCCGCCGATGACAATGGCGGGAAAGAGCTGGGCAATGAAATCATAGGCTACCAGCAAAATCGCCACCAGCAGAGATGGGGCCCCAAGCGCCAGAAACAAGGCCAGGAATGTCAACGGAAACACCAGCAGCTTAGTGGCCCGGTAGATGCGCCGGTCGCTCTGGGGGCGGTGCTCCGCCCAGACGTTTTTGGCGAGGAGAGACGCCGAGGTCATGATGATGGGACCTGCCGGCACCAGGGCTGCAAAGATGGCGGCCACCACGAAGAATGCGAAGAACGGGGTGGAAAAGAGGCGGCGGGCTAAGATGACGATGACGTCGTTGCCGTTTTGATGGGTGCCGAGTACGAGCAGCGCGCCGAATCCGACAATAATCACCGCGACCTTGACCAGCTGGTACAAAGGCATGAAGACGGCCTGGATCTTCAGCGAGCGCGGGCTGCGCGCGGTATACGCCACCCCAAACCATTGCGGCCACATCCACTGGCCCATTCCCGTCATCAGCACGGTGGTCACCAGCCAGAGCAGCCCGAAGTTTTTGGTTTTTCCGGGAAGGGTCATCACTGGCCCCAGATCCTTGCCAAAGTCGCGGAACATCGGGCCAAACCCGTGAAATTCATGATATGGAAACACAAGGAACAGAGCTCCGAGCGCCACGATCATGAACACGTCTTTCACTACAGACTGCCAGGCATTGCCCCGGATGCCGCCCACGTAAACAGCCGTGGCCAGCACAAAAAATCCCAGGATGTCCGACCACATCACCGACAGGCGGCTGTGGCTGATCACGTGGAAAATGGCTCCCAGCCCGGTGATGTTCAGGTCAATATAGGCGATCATGATGATCGCCGTCGTGAGGGCCACAAACATTCCCAAGGCCCGGGACTGGTAGCGCCCAGCCACGAAGTCGGCCTGGGTGACGTAGCGGAAACGCTTGCCGAGGATCCAGATCAGGGGCAATATCATGAACCCCAGGGAATATGCCACGTCATTAAGGGCGACGTTGTAAAATACCGGCCCGCCTTTGGCGTAGGCATATCCCGCCAGACCCTGGAAGGTGAATGCGGTGTAGATTTCTGTGCCAAGCAGGAACCACACGAGCCACGGGCCCATGTTGCGGCGGTTGACGAGCCAGCCGGCCAGTGAGGAGCGTGATTCCCGGGCCCCTGACGCCATGCCGAGCACAGTGAGCAGGGCGACCCCAATGACGGCCGCGGCAATGACAATACCCACGCGTTATTCATCTCCCTTGGGATTTTGGGCTCGATCGGTCAGATACAGAGTCCCCAGGATAACCGGGGTCAGCACGGGCACCAAGGCATACCAGAAGATGATGGCGGGCATACCCAGGATAAAGGGGTAGACCCGGTTAAAGTAAATGACTGGGCCCAACAGGTAGAGCCCCGCCACCAGACCTACGCCTACCAGCCAGTTTCTCATGGCTGTGCGCACAGTAATCACCTCCCCGCCTCTATGGTTATGTGGCGGGGGCATGGCCCGTGTCAGGGGGTTATGGCAGACAGGCGGATAAATCCCTGGGAGGTTTGGAAAATGATGCCGGAGGGGCTTTGGCTGAAGAGGCCGGCAGACTGGGGCAACGGGTGGAGGTGGCGGGTGCCCCACACCACCAGCTGGCCGGAAGGGGCGAGGTTATTGATCACCAGGTGCTGGCCAGACACGCCAATTTGCGGTTTGAGTCCCGTTTGCCAACGGTACCAGGAGATGCCGCGGGGACTTTTAACGATCACCAGGTAGGCGGGCAGGGCCGTAGGCCGCCTCATCATGACGGCCAAGGTCTGCCCATAGGAGAGAGCATCCACCATCTGCGGCCAGCGGCTGGGACGGAGTGTGGCGACAGGGCTGGGGATCCCGGTCTGGAGGTTTTCCATGATGATGCGCCCCCCATCATCGTAGACAAAGTCCTGGCCGCCGAAAACAAAGGGGTGGTGGCCGGCATTGGCGGCTCCGGACAGCTTTCTGATGGGGTAGGGACTGTGCACCAGGATGGCAGAGCCAAAGACGGTGGTGTAGTCAAAATGGCTGTCCGGGGTGAAATAGGGAAGACTGGCGCCGGCCAAAAGGGTGCGGTGAAATTTGGGGGCGCTGAGCATCTCGACGGCGCCGCCGTCCTGCCAGGCCAGGCGCTGGCCGTTCGGGGAATAGATGAGGAAACCCACCGGGTCGGTGGGAGCGCCCGCCAGGTTGTCCTCTGAAGCGCCGGCCAGCCAGCGGGCCTGCCCGTCATGGAGCACGTACGTGACGGCGCTGCTTCGCGTTATGGGGAGGTACCAGTCCGTGCCCGGCAGGTGGCCTGGCGGGAGCTGCAGGGCTTGGGTGCGGTCGTGGGCGGCAGAGCCCATGGTCAATTCCTGGCTCTGTTTAGGAGCCAGGACGGGATCGGCTGTCGCCCATTGTATCACCGGGGTGATGCGGTTTTTGTGAATGGCGGCGGCGGCAATGGCCACCGCCACGACCAGCACGCCCAAAGCTGCCCACCATCTGCGTTTCACAACATCCTCCTCGGTACCTTTGATTACTGATAGAGTACCACATCCCAGCGGACTTGACTGCGTGCCTGACGTCGCCGAAGCCGCTAGAGGTAAGGGTCTTGGGGCAGCACAACCGATATCAGGTGGGCCATGCCGCGCATAATCTGGAGCCGGCTCTCGCTCCAGCTGTACGGGCCCATATAGTCCGCCCCTATCACGGCCCACACGGGGTTGCCCACAGGGAAAATGGCTATGGACTCCGGGGAGCTCAGGGATTTCATGACAGGCCCCTGCAATTCCCAGGGGGAGTCGCTGGTTTTCTGCAAGATGACAGCCGCTTTCTCCTGAAATGCGTTTACGGCAAAGGTTGGCGGGTCCCAAGGAATGCTCCCCTGATAGGAGTGGCCGAGACTGAAGACGGGAGCCATGCCGCTGTCTGTGGCTCTCAGAAAAGTCATGGCGGTGGGCTGCAGAATTTTAAAGGCCGTCGCCATGACTGTCATGAGCTGTTCATGGGGGGATGCATTGCTCGTCGCCATATTTTCAATCATTAAGGACCAGTGCAGGCGGAATGGATCCAAAGCATCCAAGGCCTGCGAGGACGATTCCAGGAGTTCACTTTGCCGGGTCTGTATCTCCTCAATGACGTGTCCGGGTGCTGAAACCATCCGGTTCCAGGCGCTGGGCCGGGCGAAATAGTAGCCCTGGCCAATTTCCACCCCCAGGTCAATGCATGTCAGCAACTCCTCCCGGGTTTCAATGCCTTCCGCAATGAGTTGAAAGCCCAGGAACTTGGCCATGTGGCTCACCGAGGCAATGAGGTTGCGCTTGACCGGATACATGTGGCATTCGGCGATGATGGACCGGTCCAACTTTACGAAATTGGGACGCACCGCCACCAGTTTTTCGAGGCCCGAGTATCCCGTGCCAAAGTCATCCAGGGCGATGGTGCCGCCCTGATTCCGAAATCCCTGGACCACGGGCTCAATCACGCTCCCGAGCCAGTTTCCGCGTTCGGTGATTTCAATCACCACGGATCCGGGACGGGTGGCCCGCACTGTATCCTGAATGTCGGCATTGGTCAGCGAATCAGGGTGCAGGTTGATGAACAGGGGGAAGGAAGGGGCGTAGTCACGCAGGAAGCGGGCAATATGCTTGATGATGAGCCGGTCTACGCGGACCGCATGGCCCTGAACGCTGGCCTGGTGGAAAAATGATTCCACGGCCAAAGGATGCTGATTCCGGTCGACGGGCCGCGTCAGCACTTCGAATCCTACGGGATGGCCGCTGGATAGGGCTAGCAGAGGCTGAAATGCCAGGTGAAAATGTGGATCGGTGTTGAGCCACTCTGAAATATCCGGAACGTGTATGGACATAGGTTGGTGTTCGTGGAAGACTCCACTCTCTCCTTACTTCAGAATACAACATGCTTATTGTGCCAGGACTATTGCGGGTTTGTCCATTTTTTGTCGATATTTGTCCGGAGAATTGGGAGAGGTCGTGGCGAACGGTGTCCCGGTGCTGTGCCAGGGAGTATTTAGGAGAGCCGGGCTAAAATCACCGGGATTATGTCATACAGGCTCTGCTTGTCTTGCGACCCGGTTTTGAGAGCATGCAAGGTGGGCACGGCAATCGCGCCGAAAAGCGCGTAGGCCAGCCATTCTCTGTTGGCAGCGGGCTCGCGCCCGTGGATGTAGGTGGCGACCGGTTCCAGGAGCCGGCTCAGGAACTGCCCCACCAGTTGTTCCCGGGAGCGGTCCCGCCAGGCTTCGCTCAGGAACAGTGCGAGAAATTCCTGCTCGTCCCAGAAGAAGTCGATCCACTGCCGGAGCAGGGTGTCGAGGGAGGCGCCTTGTCCCAGCACATCCGCCGTCAGAACTTGCAGATGGCCGGCCCGGGACTCTACTAGGGCAGTCCATATCGCCTCTTTGGATGCAAAGTGGTAATATACCGATCCTTTGGCGACGTGTGAGCGCTGGGCAATGCTGTCCACGGTTGCCCTGTCGTATCCTTGCTCCGAAAACTCCTGCAGCGCCGCATGCAATATGGCATCACGCGCATTGGGTCTGGCCATCCGCTTTTGAGCTCCTCTTGGGTGCTTTGCTGCCTATAACATAGACCTCTGGAGGCGGTTGGGCAAGTCCAGCCCAACAGGTCTGGCGCTTTACAAAAGAGTTGCCAAGAAAGGCGTGGCCCGCTTGTTCTTTTGCCGTGTGTCAGGATAGGATAGACGGATGCAAGAGAAATGGGGAAGAGCGGAGGCGCTTTAATGAAGACTTTGATTATGGCGGAGAAACCTTCGGTCGCCCGGGATTTGGCCCATGTGCTGCGGCCGCAGGCCAAAAAGGGGCCGGACAGCCTGGAATCATCCGATATGGTATTCACTTGGGCTCTGGGCCACCTGCTCTCTTTGCAGGATGCCGACGGGTACGATCCCCGCTATAAAGTATGGCGTCTCGACGACCTGCCGATTATTCCCCCCGAGTTGAAATTCCGGACGCTGGCCAAAACCCAGGCGCATCTGAAGACCGTGGCGGCGCTGCTGAACCGGCCCGATATTGAGCGCGTGGTCAACGCGTGTGACGCGGGGCGGGAGGGAGAGCTGATATTCCGGGAGATCAGCCGCTACGCCGGTCTCAGCAAGCCGGTCATGCGGCTGTGGCTCTCGGAGACGACGCCCGACGCGGTGAGAAAGGCCTATGCCGGCATAAAGCCGCAAGCGGCGTATGACCACCTGGCCGAGGCGGCCTTTCTCCGCCAGGAGGCAGACTGGCTGGTCGGCATCAATGCCTCCCGGGTCTTTTCTGTCCGCCACCGCCAGCGGTTGAGCGTGGGCCGCGTGCAGACCCCGACTCTGGCGCTGCTCGTGTCTCGCGAGCAGGAGATTGAGCAATTTTCTCCCCAGACATTCTACCAGCTACAGGCCACCTTTGAGACGGTGGGGAAGGAACGGTACCGGGGTCTGTGGGTAATCATGGGAGAGGGCCGCACGGTCGAGCAGGACCGGTTCGGGACCAAGGAGGAGGCACAGGAGCATATTCACCCG
>JAKAAS010000092.1 GCA_021802225.1 Bacillota bacterium | reverse complement strand
GGGTGGCTTCCCCATCCTTCCACATCTTGCGAATATCAATGATAGGCTTGATGTGGTAGTCGTCCCAACATGTCGTGAGGAATGCGGTGCCATCATACCTCCGGTCCGCTGTGAGCAGGCGTGCCGCTCCCAGCACCAGCGGATGGCGGGTTTTCAATTGCGTGAGCAACTGAGGCGCTTCCGTGATATCGCTGGTCGAGGCTTTCGTCAGAGTCCACGCGACGGGCAGTTCATAGGTCGCATCGACCAGGAGATGAATCTTATAGCCGAACCACCGTTTGATGGTCTCCCATGCGCGGCCATCCGGATGGGTTCCCCGGTAGCTTTTGATCCCATAATCCGCATCGGTATCCCGACGGCCATCAGGACTTTGTTGCTTCGGCCGATGGGTCGCGAAGGAGGGCAACGCCTTGCTATCGAGCGCCAACCGCTGCCCGAAGTCGGGCAGAAGCTCTCGTAATTGCTCGACCAATTCATCAAATAGGGTATCGAAAGCATCAAGGTGCCCCAATAGGCGATGAAAGAAGCGCGAAAAAGCCCAGGCCGAGGGGGCGTGCCCCGCCAATCCACAGAGTGCGCGCAATTGTCCATTGCGGTCCAATTCTCGCCGCAAAGTCTCTACGCTCGGGTGCTGAAACACAATGCCGGGCAGAGTCGTGTTCCACATGGCTCGCACGGAGTACGTATTCCGACCGCGTCCGCGGTCGTGTTCGAGCAGCGCCATCAAGGGTTCATCCGGGATCGCCTCCAGGACACACGGTCATCGTTCGAGGTCGCCTAACCCTTGCAGGTCTTCCCATCCAAACAAGAGAGGTTGTGGTATAATCGCCATACGGGAATGCTCCTTTCGGTACTGGTGTCGTTACCATTAATTATCTGAGAGATCCCCAGTTTTTACCAGCAGAGAAGCTAAAAAGCCCATGATGCCGGAATTTTTACCGAGCATTTCTCGCTGCGGTCGCGGCAAAATGCCGCGGAGCCATGAATGCCGCAGGTCTGATGCCTATTTGGGCAGACTCATCCGAATGAGCGCATGCTCACGCCCACCCGGTCTCATGGTGTCTTTTCGAGCCCGGGTGGGCTCGGGACGATGGGCCGCGCCGGCGGGCTTTACGTCGGCATCGCGGTGTCTCCGATCGGCGGAATTTGCTTGCGAAACCCGTCTTGCTGCCGGATAATGTCGCGCCATGTCAAGTCATGGTGCTCTAACCCCCAACGACCCAAACGCCACAACGCGTGCGTGCGTTTCTTCTCGGTGTTGGCGCGCCAATGGCGCGCTTCCCCTTGGACTTCCACACTCCTTCCGGCGATATTCAACCAATAATACGCCCACGCAAAGACCAGCCATAAACGATCCCACCGGTCGGCCGTCCCTAACTTGACGCAATCCATGTGAAAACCGGCAAACGGATCATTTTTTGGTCTTTATAGGACTCTTCACACGTAAATCGCTGCCCATACGTGGCCACAATCTGTCCCCACGAACGGCCGGCCAACCCCGCAGACACCATCAGAAACCAGGGATCGCGATGCTGAGCGTCGGCATACACGACGAGTCGGCCCGCGTAGGCTCCTCCTTCGGCGTTTTTTCCGTACCGTATGAGCGTGTCTAATGTGACGGGACGCGTTTGGCCGAGTAATACTAATGGATGCCAGTGGTTCGCCAGGTCTACCAGGATATTGCCTTTGCTGCGAATGACCCAATCCCACCCGAGCCCATCAAGGACACGAAAAAACTTGACAGTCGCAAAGCCCCGATCGGCTAACAAGATGACATGGCAGGAGGACGGCATCAGCCGCGCCACGCGCGTGCATAAAGCCTGTTCATACTCCCGCATGTGGTGCTTGAGTTGGTCTTTCCGGACGGTGACCCAAGCAATGGGCAACGCGCGCCCATGGGCGCGCACATTGCAACTCAGGGTTTGAAAGCGCCCATCTTTGGTTTTCGGATCGGTCCAATCCAGAGTCAAATGCACTTCTTTCGCCGTGTCGATGACGGTCGCGATGAGGTCGCCACAGGCGACCTCTAAGTCGATCCGGGTATTGCCCAAGAACCGATCCACCCGTTTAATCGCATGTTTGGCGGAGGTGGTATGGGCCATAGCCAAACTATGGCCCATCGCGGCGATGCCTAACAACGGCTGTCGAACCAACGCCCACACCAATGCCGCCAACGTGGTCCGTTGAGATTTTCGTAGCGTTCCGTGCGTCCCAAAGTATAATGTGATAGACTGCAAATTGAACATGGTGGTCCTCCTCGAAGTCGTTTGTTGGTACTTACTTCTTCGACAGAGTAGCCACCATTTCCTGATACTATCATCCCGGGTTGTGGATAAGTGTGAAATTTCTATAAGGCTGACGGGAGAAGGGTTTCCAGGCCGATCCTTAGGCATGAGTCTCGACAGAAGGCCCCCCCGGTCGCGACTTTCGTCGCGAAACGCCCGTCGGACCATCGTCCACCCCAGGAGATGATGGAATATGGAAGAATTCCTACGCGACGGCGCCGCGCGGCGCCGTCATCGGGTGACCGTACATTGGTCTGACGCGGAATACTATCAACTTTTGCGAGCCTGCCCCCTGTCTCAATCCCTGAGCGCCTTTGTCCGTCAAGTCGTGGGCCAATGGGCAATCACCCATGAGGTCCCGCTGACCGATCCCCCGGCGATCTGGTATGAGGACGCAGAGATTACCAACCTCACGGGACAGGAAAAGGCGGCCCCAGAGACGAAAGAAGAAAGGACCCACTACCAATTCCCGAAGAAGGGAGGGTCCTTTCATGGCACAGTATAGCACGATTCACCGGCGTCAGGATCCCGCGACGACGCGGGTCACGCCGACCACGCTCATTGTGGCCATTGATATGGCCAAGTACAATCCGAAGGCGCTCATCTGCGATTACCAAGGGACCATTTTGGAAGCGCCGTTTGTCTTTGGTCCGCATCAATTGGGGGTGCAAACGGTCATTCAAAGAGCCGAGACCTGGCGAGTCCAGGTGGGCGCGACCCAGGTCATCGTCGGCATCGAACCGACCGGCCGCTATCACGAACCCGTGGTGCGGCAATTGGCCGCGCACGGCTGGGCCGTACGGCTCCTGAGCACCACCATGACCGCGGAAGAACGGCAAGCAGACCATCGCCGGTCAAAGACCGACCCCATTGATTTGATGGCGATTGCCCGCTGTGTGCTCAACGCGCGGGGATCGGAGCAACCCCTGATTTCCGGCATTCCCGCCGCTCTCCGGGCGGTCAGTCGGTCGCGACGGATCATGGTGCATCAGCAGACGCGGATCAAGAATCTCATTCGGAGCGTGGTCGACCAGACGTTTTTGGAATATCAGGGGTTTCAAGACGACGATCCGGGCGTTACCCCGACGCCCCTCCTCGACCTTTGGAGTCGATCCGGTCGGATTTGGATACGGGAACTCCCGCTCCCTCAGGACTATCGGCAATTCCAGCGAGCGGACCTCTCGCTCCTGAATCGCCGGGAAAAACTCCGGTTGCCCGAATCGACGTTGGATCGCATTTGGACCGCCGCAGGCCGGGCCTTTCCCGTACCCGACGAAGTGGCGCCCGTCTGGCGGGCGCATCTTGAGCGGCTATACGAACTGTATAGCGCAGTAAGCACCCTCGTGGCCCGCTATGAGCAGGATCAAGAGGCCCTGTTGGTCCAGACGGAGGCGGTGGTATGGTTGACCACGCCCGGAATCGGCGTGATCACAGCAGCGGATGTCTATGGCGAATGGAGGACGCTCACCCATGCGACCAGTCCCAAAAAACTCGTCAAATACGGAGGCCTCGACCCGACTATCAGCGGCAGTGGCAAGCGGCCCGATCACTATGGGGCGATCAGCTATCAAGGCAGTCGCTGGTTTCGGGCAGCGCTCTGCCAAGCCGGCTCGATGGTCATCGAGCCCGCCCATCAAAACGCCTACTTTCTGGCCCTGGCGGACCGCTTTCGGGAGCGGGGCCTAACTCGGCGGCAAATTGACGTGGTGGCTGCCCATAAGCTGGTCCGCATTTGGTGGGCGATGCTGGCGCATCATCAGGTGTTTGCGCCACCGACGTGGAACGGCCCAGCTTTGGCCGCCGACTGGCGGCCAAAGGTTCATACGGTGGCTCACCGGCGAACCGCGGAAGCCACCTGGTCCCAATTCATGACGACACGGACTCACTGAGATCACCACCGGGGGAGACCGCCAAATTCCTAGGCCTCGAGCCTGTCGCAAAGATTGGTCCAACCCCCGGCCCCTCGCGGGGCCCCCGCTGAAGCTCGGATCAACATCTGGGGCGTACGAGCCCGTGTAAGTCAGGAGGAGCCGCTCAGGAATTGGGGCACCGCAGCTATGGAATTGGTAGTGGTTGGCAGGGATATAATGCCATATTCCTGCAGGTAATCCACCTGGGCATATGCCAATATTTGTCCCCAAAATAAAAGTGTTGACATATCCAATAACATCTTTGCGAAAAATTCCGACTATTTCAGGACCAAAACTGGGGATGCCTCAGGAGTTTCCCAGTTATGCAGGAAATATGGGAGCGGCTGTCGAAAATAAAATGTGTAAACCGTTCACCAATTTACCGGCTATGTGTGCGACCACTAATGTTAATGGGGGAAGCCTCTGCAGCAGCAGGCTGTGCTTCCCGCCAGCCGTCATGGCTGCAGCGATTCCCATGGAAAACATCATGAGAGGATGAACAGATTATGCCGCAATTAGGCAGTATGGCAACCGCGACGCTAGGCGCCCTGATTATCAGTACAGCCCTAGCTGGGTGCGGTCAGAGCGCTGCGCCTCCCGTCACCCGTGCCCCGGTCGTCAAAAGCGCAATCCTCCACATTTATCCTACTCCGGCGGGCACCGAATCGGCAGCGGGTCCGTCTCAAGGCACCCTGTGGGTACTTGCGGGGTCGCCCCAAACCCAGGCTCTCTTTCCCTTGCTGCTGGGACAGCACACCATAGGCCACGGACTCCCTCTACCCGCCGCCAGCCGCACCGTGGCTCTGCTGAAAAATCAGACGCTGGCTGTGGGGCTGGCCACTGCCAAGTCTGGAACCGTCCAGTGGCTCAGTGCTCCGTATGCCAAAGTGCAGGCACTCTGCCCGCTGCCGGGCCCCGTGCTGGACGCCACCGCGGGACCTCATGGACAGCATCTCTTTGTGCTGTACCAAACTTCCACGAAGGTCATGGCGGGAGTCGTGCCACTCCTCGCTACGAAGCCCACGGCCACATGGGCCGTGCCCTCTTCCACGGTGAGCTTGGCTCCCGGCCCCAAAGGCGCTCATGTCTACACCCTCACCAGCGCGGGGCAGGTCACCGAATGGCCAGTGGCCTCTCCGCATCCGGCCTTAACCCAATTTGTGGTTGGGCAGTCTGGGTACAGTCTGGCGCTCAACCCGCAAGGCACCCTCCTCTACGCACTGAAAGGACGGGGCCCGGTTCGCAATATTGCTGTGGTATCGCTTGCCACAGAAAGCGTGCTGAGAGTGCTCCCAGCCCCGGCTGCCAGCCGCCAAATCCTCATGAATGCCAACGGCAAGGACCTGTATGCCGTAGTGGGCACCTCCGCTTATGGCAATGTCCAGACGATCACTGGGCTTGGCGCTTGAGCGGGAGCACCCGCCATCTGAAGCGCCTTCCCCCGCTAAGGTCTGGAAAGTCAGATGAGACCCTGCAAACCAAACTCCAGCAGTGTAGCCGCTCTCTTGATTAAAGGCGCCGGAACAGCCAGACAGGTCCCTGGTGGCGCAGTTCCTGCCACTGGCGGGGGCAATCTTGGAGAGGGTGAACCGTGTCCAAGACCATAGAAGGAGCAGTCACCTGATTTATAGGGTTCACGCGTTCGTTTAAGAGCACATAGGTGCCCGGGCGGATAGAGGCAGTCTTGGGCAGAGGCAGCAGGTAGAGGTCGTTGCGCGTCGCCAGCAGGGCCAGTGTGCTGTTTTGTCCGTAGAGGGGAGCGGCTGGGGGAATGAGTTCGCTGACGCTCTTAAGTGCGGTTTCCGGGGTGCGGGCATACCAGGTTACGGGCTTCGCGAAATAGAACCAGCTCGCCAGGCAGAATGCGGCCAAGACCCAGGGAAGAATGGTGCTGGCGGGCCGGCGCGGAAAGTGTGCGGCCACGATGACGAGTCCAATAAACAGAAAGGGGGCCACGGGGAGAGCGTACTGGGTGAAGGGATTGGATTGGTGGCTGAAAGATGAAAGGACGTTGAAGACCATGACGATCCAGACGGGCCACGCCCATCCTCCTTCAAAGAATGTCCAGACCGCTGGCAGAAATCCCACCCCAGCCGTCAAAACAAAAAAGTTAAAGAGGGAGCGGGTATGCATCAGGGTTCCGGCAATAATCTGGGGATGCGTGACAAGCTGCAGAATTCCCCCTCCCGGCGATGGGGAAATCCACCCGTAAAACGGTTGCCACAAAGCCATCTGGTGGCCTGTGATCAAGGGAAATAGCCATAAGACTTCCCCCAGTCCCACCGCCAGCCCCACGGCGATGCTGAATAAGGCCGTGCGCCACTGGCGGCGCATAGCCCAAGGCCCCGCCAGTCCGATAACAACCAATCCAGCAGTGGTCTTAGTCAGCAGCATTAGAAATACTGCCACCCAAAATTGTCGTACATGCCGAGTTTCCACAGCCCAGGCGGCGTAAAAAAATGCGGGGATGGCCAAGGTGTCCGGGTGCCAGTCAAACAGCGCCGACCCCAATATGGCAGGATAGACGCTATAGAGAACCCAAATCGCCCACCGCAGCTTCCTTGGCAGAGAATAGCGCGCCATCCACCAGCCGAGAAACAATATACCCGATGCCAGAGCAGCGGACTGCAAAATCAGCAGTCCCGCCGATCCC
>JAKAAS010000091.1 GCA_021802225.1 Bacillota bacterium | reverse complement strand
TGTGTAGGATTTGGAGATAGGAGACCTCACACATGACCTCGAAAAATTTTGTGAGCGGTTTGATACTCATCGGGGGAACCATCTTGTTGGCCGGTTGCGGAATTAGTGGCCTTGTGTCCACGCCCCCGGTTGGGGGGCAGATTCTTGGGCAGCATCACACAGTCCCGACTCAACAACCTACACCGTCATTGACGGCCCCATCCATGCCGAAATCGGTGGCCTCTCTATCAGCATTGCCTTATCATGCGCATCTGTATTATTCTCTACAGTATTTTACGGGATCGCCTCGCACAGGATTTTATTTCGAAATACTCGAATCTCCCCACACGAAGATCGCTATTGGCGGCGCGTCGCCAGGAGGCAACGCAGCGCCGTTAGGGTGGCTGGTGACAGGACCCACGGGATGGATTGTTCCCCCTTATCATGCAGGATATGCTTTTGGCTTGCAAGATGGCATTCTCACACAGGATACGACGCAAACTATCGAACTGAATTTGGGATCCCATGCGAGTTATTGGATTTGGAGCAAAGATCCGAACCGACACAATACCCTAATAGCTTTGGGAAACTTGAAGCAGGGATTTTTAGTGGTGCCTCACATGTCAGCACATCTTCTCCAAATTCAATACCGCAATCAAGACGGCGTACCCGCAAAAGACAATACATTTCATACGCTATGGGTGTATGAACCGGCTCACATTATTCGTATCCAGTAATAAAATATATATTCGGCCATAAAGATTTATAAAAGCCGAGCGGCTGGATGAAAGTGTCGTGGTCATTATATGACGACTAGATCTGTAATTCTTTATGACCGGATATATAGACGGATTCACGGTTGGTGACTTTCGTAACGGGACAATTAGTGACAGACACGCCTCGACCCGATTAATAATAATCGGGTCGAGGCGTGTCTGATCAGACTTCACAAGGATGTGGCTCCGCATTATAAGCGTTTAGTGCACAATTGGCATACTGCTCTGCTGCAGGTCCACTCCCATTCCAAGCGTAATAGGCATCCCAGAGATTTTGCGTACTAAACCCACTGCTCATATATTTGGCAATATGAATCGCCACGGCTTCCAAACTCCATAAGGGACCATTTTTGTTTACTGATGCGAGTAACGGACAATAGTCATATGAGCCATTAGGCTTAAGAACTGAAGATGGCGCGAGCCCATAATCAATCAAGTCCTGCAAATGGCTGTAATAGGGCGGGGTAATTTGTGCCATCCCATAGCCAGTACCATCCGTGTTCTGACAAGAACATGCATTACTACAAACCGCGTTGGTACAATATTCAACTGCTGAACTACAGGCGGGACAATCTTCATTCGTAATGAGCGGCAAAATCATACCCGCTTGAATGACACTCGAATTTGGCACATTGGCCTTCTGAATATTTTGCTCTGCCGTCACGGCAATCGAACAGAGCCCGGCACTCCTTGAAATATACCCACCACCCCACCAATACGTTTGGTTATTATCTGTCGCATTGTTCAACAGATGAGCTACGCTGCACCCGTTACAATATGAGTATCCTGTTCCCATCAGCTCTCTCTCCTTTTCTGGCCATTCGTGAGACCGAGTAAGGACGGTCTATTAGATAAAGAGACAAACGGCGAGAAAAAGCGGGCAGGGTGATCAAAATATTTTTTATCATGCTGACCCATGAAAGTCTGCATGATACTGCTGGGCCAAATAATACCGAAGGGCCGACAAGACCACCTGATGGTGTTGCAACACTGCTTGCAGCTCTGGAGTGCAGACACCCGCCGCATCCCACTGAGCGCAGCAGTCTACAATCGCGCCATGTTCCGTACGGCAAGCCTGCCGGATGTCTCGTTCTGTGATCATGCTACCTTCCTCCTTTTTGACACAGGGTAATTAAGGTGTGCGGCGGATGATTCTGAAGGGCCTGCCATAAGGCCATCCACAGCTCTTGTTGTAAGTCGGTATAGTCTGTGGGCGTGGCCACCCACCGGCGATATGACGTCATTTGTGCAGAGGTTTGCCGCATTAAGTCCCCAAAAACCTCATCGTCACCATTCCATACCGCACACATTAACGGAACGAGCGAGGGCATTGAATTCGGATGCGTCGGATGGCGCGTCGCACCGTACTGATATCGCATGGGAGCGCCTTCGCGATCTCTCTTTGCGTCCATCCGCGCTGGAGAGCGTGCAGAATCTGTTGATCGCGAGGAGTCAGCCGGGTCATACAATCGGCCATCCAGATTACGATGTGTGCGTCGAGACCTTCCTGGGATCGGTCTCCTAAGCGGGAATTTTCTGTCCATAACGGATCCTCCTCTCCCCTCCACGGCACGCTCTGCACAGGACGTTGATGCGCTTGTTCCCGGAGCCAGCGTATTGCAGCGTGCCGAAACACCGTCCGAATCCACGCCCGCACTTGCCGTTCTTCGACGGTCATCATGAGGATCTTCCTGATCGCAATGCCAGGGCGGAATAAACCCCTGCCCGACTGCCTAAGGCGGTCGCCGCCACCACCATCCCACTGACAAAAAGCAGCACCCCGTGGGTCACCGTCAGGGATTCACTGAACAGGTCCCCAGAAACACGACGATTTCCGCGACGCCCCAGGTCAACCAGGGTTCCGGCCCATGCGGCCACAATGCGTGGATCAAGGACACGACCGCCACCGTGAGAAAATTCGTGCGTTTCAACATCCCCGGTCCTCCTTCCCCACATCCCTCTCGGATGTCGATAGATTGAGCGTACACCACGAATCTGACACTAATCAGACAATAACCTGCACCTTTTCTGCACCTTATCGGTCATTGGGTGCTGGTATCTGAATAGAACAGACAATCCGATCAATGAGAGGTTGTCCTCTTCTCATCTGAGAAGGGGGGCAGAGACAATAAATATCCGACCTCACGACGGGTCAGGAGCACCTGGGGATGACGCGGATCGGGTTCGATAGCCCCGCGAAGCCGATGCATATGACGATAAAGGTCGGGTGGGGCATGACCCTCCTCGTGGGGCCACCCCACCGCGAGGAGGGTTGCATCCGGAATCAGGCGATGGGGATGGTCCAACAGGTAGGCCAGCAGATGCCAGGTTCGCGCCGGCAGAAACACGCTCCGATGATAACGGAGCACGATCTGTTGGTCGCGATCAATCGCAATCGCGGGCGTAATGAAAATAAGGGGATTGGTCTCGGACATCCACCGTCCTCCTTCGATCCGGAAACGTTCGACGGAAGACACCCTAAGCGCAGTCTGGCGCCGATCAGGGAGTCCGGCTATCCCCCCAATCTCTGGAGGACCCGTGACTTTGCGACCCCGCCTTACGACGGCTGTGCGTTGACAAATGCTGGTAATGGTATAACGCGCCAAACGCAGGACAAGTTACGACTCGGCCGATAATTCACCTTATCGGCCGAGTGGTGGGGAGATCGTCTGTTATACTGATCACATAATGTGTGCGATGCGGGATTTTTCGTCAGAAACCTCCCGGTAAGACTCGGCGCATAAGATCGGAGGCGCGCCATGATCGACGCGTATCGAGCCTATTTGGTGTCGCAGGGGAAGGCGGCCCATACCGTGACCGCCTATTGCCGCGATGTCACCGCCTTCTTGGGGGACCTCCATTGTCGTCCCGAAGATCCCATCACCCCGGCGGATGTCCGCAAGTGGATTGGGCAGGCGGTGCAGGCCCCCACGGGTCAGCCCTTGAAGGTCACGACCATTAATCGTCACCTGAACGCTTTACGGAGTTTCTATGCCTGGGCCACGCTCCGGGGAGCGGTTCGTGACAATCCCTTGGCCCCCATTCGGGATGTCAAAACGGCCGATGCCACCCCCGAAACCATCCAGTGGCTGACCGAAGAGGAATTTGCCGATCTCTTGGACCGCCTGCGGCAATCCTCGAAGACCCGTCACCACAGCGAGGCCGAAGCTAAATATCGCCGAGACCGCGCGGTGATCTATCTGCTCACCTACGCCGGACTGCGGGTGCAAGAACTGTCCCAGCTAACCCTGCGGGATATCGACTCCGACCTGCACCGGTTACGGGTAGTGGGCAAAGGGCAGAAAGTGCGGACGATTCCGATCGCCCGTCTGTTAGGCTATGAAATCGACGATTGGCTCACGTTTCGGACGCTCCAAGCGCAGACGCATCGCATGATTGCCGAGTCCCCCTACGTGTTTTACAGCCAGCGCTCGCCCCAATTTTCCGTCCGGGGCATTCAGGCCATGATTGCCGGCTACAGCACGGCCACGAAGACGTTGACCCCCCATATGTTTCGCCATACGTTCTGCAAATGGATGTTGAAAGCGACGCATAACGATCTCGAGAAAGTCCGACGATTGGCCGGTCATCGGCATATTGAAACCACCGCTCGCTATTTACGCGATGCCTTTAGTGACTTAGCCGACGCGGTGGACGCGTTGCCCCCGCTGTAATCACCAGGGGGAAACCGCCGCGGCCACAGGAAAGGACGTGTGGGGATGCCCGTGGAGTTTCTGACCCCCGCTCAAGAAGCACAGTATGGCCATTTTACCACGACACCGACCGCCGCCCAGTTAGCCCAGTATTTTTGGCTGGATGAGGCGGACCGGGAGATCATCGACCGCCATCGCGGGGCGCATAACCGATGGGGATTTGCGTTGCAATTAACGACGGTCCGGTTCTTAGGCACTTTCTTAGCAGACCCCATCGCTGTGCCGCCGAATGTCTTACGCTACGTCGCGCAGCAACTACAGATCGCCCCTGATACGCCGCTGACCCCCTATGCCACGAGTCGTATGCACAAGACTCATACGGCAGAGATTCGCCAGCTTTATGGGTATCGCACGTTTACCGATCAACCGGGACACTTCCGGTTCGTACGCTGGCTCTATGAGCGCGCATGGCTCACCACGGATCGGCCTAGCGTGTTGTTTGACGCGGCCACGGAGCACTGTGTGGAACACAAAATTTTGCTGCCGGGGGTGACGGTCCTGACCCGCCTGGTCGCCCAAGTGCGTGAACGGGCTGCTCTGCGCCTCTGGCGGACTCTGGCTCGACTGCCGACCGCAGACCAGAGGGAATCTTTGGAGCAACTGTTGCGGGGAGATCCCCACACGCACCACACCGGATTAGACCGACTCCGGCAGGCTCCCACCACCGTCAGTGCACCGGGACTGCTCAAAGCGGTCCAACGGGCGGAAGCACTCCGCGCCTTCGGAGCGCACCAGTGGGCCTTGGGGTCCATTCCCTTGGGCCGGATCCAACTACTGGCGCGCTATGCGGCCCAAGCACGCGCTCAGATCATCGCCCGGATGGGCGCTGACCGACGGCACGCCACGTTGGTCGCCTTCGTGATCGTCTTTACCACCCGGGCACAAGATGATGTGGGAGAACTCTTCGAGCGGTTTCTGACGGATCTCTTCGCCCGCATGCATCGACAAAATCAGCAGGGCCGCCTGCGTACCCTCCGCGATTTGGATGACGCGGCGCGTCAATTGCGCACGGCCTGCCTCGCTCTCCTGGAAGACCCCCACGCATCCGGTGCTGACGCGGCCACTCTACGGGAGCACGTGCTGGCTATCGTTCCGGAAGCCACTCTCCGCTCCGCGATGCACACCGTGGATAGGCTGACACAACCGCCAGACCAGACGATGGCCTTGGTGTCCCTATTGCACTATTATGCCGCCATTCGCCGGTTTTTACCGGCATTAATGAATGCCTTCCCCTTGGAAGCCACGCCTGCTGGACAATCCGTCGCGGCGGCGTGGCACTATCTGCATCAACAGGAAGGGTCCTCCAAAAAGCTCTGGCGTGAAGCCCCTACGGAGGGGATGACCGCGAGTTGGCGGGCCCTTTGCCAGCCCCCCTCATCTCCCGACGCGGTGCTGCCGCGCGCCTACACCTTTTGGGTGCTGGAACGGGTGTTAGAGGCTTTGCGGCGCCACGATCTCTATCTTCCCCACAGTGAGCGCTATGGGGATCCCCGCGCGCAATTGCTCCAAGGCCCCGCGTGGGAAGCGGTGCGGCCACAAATTCTCCGGACCCTCGACTGGTCTTTGGATGCGGAGGAATCCCTGGCCCCTTTAACCCAGGAATTGGATGAGGCGTATCGCCATACGGTGGCCCAGTGGGAGGACAATGCGGCCGTACGCATCGAATCGTTTGCCGGGCGAGAGCGTGTGGTACTCACCCCGTTAGATCGTGTGGAGGAACCGGCCTCGCTACGAGTCCTGCGATTGCGGGTCGCCGCGTTGTTGCCACGTTCTGATTTGCCTGCTCTCCTGTTGGAGGTCCACCGATGGACAGGTTTCGCCGAGGCCTTTACCCATCTCGGTGAAGGCGGCACGCGTGTCAAAGACTTGGCCACCAGTGTCTGTGCTGTGCTTATTGCCCAAGCGTGCAATATTGGCTTAGATCCCGTTGTACAGCCCGGTATCCCCGCCCTCGAGCGCGATCGTCTCACCTGGGTGGAGCAAAACTACTTTCGCGCCGATACCTTGACTCAAGCCAATGCATGCCTCGTCGCGTTTCACGCGCAGCGGCCTTTGGCGCAGGTGTGGGGGGGCGGTGAAGTCGCCTCGGCCGACGGTTTGCGTTTTGTGACGCCGATGCGCACCGTCCATGCGGGACCGAATCCCAAATATTTTGGCGTGGGACGTGGGGTGACCTATTACAATTTTGTGAGCGATCAGTTTAGTGGGTTTCATGCGTTAGTGGTCCCGGGGACGCTGCGGGATTCTCTGTCCGCATTAGAAGGGCTCCTCGACCAGCAAACCGTTCTCCATCCGCACGAGCTCATGACGGACACGGCGGGGTATAGCGACATGATTTTTGGTTTGTTTGGCCTTTTGGGGTACCAGCGGGGACAGGCGAGCAAGA
>JAKAAS010000090.1 GCA_021802225.1 Bacillota bacterium | reverse complement strand
AGGACTGCTTGCATATTGCTATAATCAGGAAGGAACTCGGGCGCTTCCGGCCCGGGTCGCCCAAGAGACCGCACCCTATAGCGGGTGCGGTCTCTTGGGTGACACATATCAGCGCAGCTCTTGCCGGAACCCTCCCATCAATGAGACGCTGTCAGCGCCTTGCGCGCCTGGTCGGCCCGCCTCAGGGCAGTCGTGGGAGATTCCGCCAGAACAGTCAGGTGCCCCATCTTGCGTCCTGCCCGCGCCACCCTCTTCCCATACAGGTGGAGGTGGGTCGCCGGAACAGCCAGCGCCGCCGAAACATCAGGCAGGGCCTGGTGATCTGTCCAGATATCCCCGAGGAGGTTGGCCATCGCCGCTGCGCTCAGCTGGTGATGGTTTCCCAGCGGCAGGCCGGCTACGGCACGGATATGCTGGGCAAATTGGGAAAACTCGAAGGCCTCAATGGTGAGATGCCCGGAGTTGTGAGGCCGGGGCGCCATCTCGTTTACGAGCACCTCCTCACCCGCGACAAAAAATTCCACGGCCATCGTGCCGACCAAGCCAAGCTCCACGGCTAGCCGGTAA
Source organism: Bacillota bacterium (assembly GCA_021802225.1). The sequence continues at coordinate 6,299 of JAKAAS010000090.1, read as the reverse complement.
GCGTAGGACACAGCCCGGTCACGAATGGAGTCGGATACGGCCGCAGGAGACACCGAAAAATCGAGAATCCCGTTCTGGTGATGGTTCTCTATCGCACCGAAATCGACTAGGTGACCGTGTTGGTCCCTGGTCAGCACTACCGAAATTTCCTTGTCAAACGGCACGTACTGCTCAATCACCAGCGGAATGTCATGCCATTCATCCATGACGCTTTGCAATTCCCCGGAATTGGCGCAGCGGCGTTGGCCGTGGCCATCATAGCCGCCGCGGGCGGTTTTCACAATGACCGGATAGCGCTCGACCTGATTTAACGGTTCGCGGACCGCCGGCTCCACGGCCAGATATCCAGCCGTTTTCAGCCCCAGCCGCCGGAACGCGGCCTTTTCCTGAATGCGGTCCTGCGATATGGCCAGCAGGCGGGCATTGGGAAAGAGCCTCCCCTCGCCGTCCAGATCAGCCAGGACCCCAGCGCTGACATTTTCAAATTCATAGGTGACAGCTGACGCCACCCGTCCCAATTCCGCAATAGCGTGCGGGTCGCTGTAATCGGCAATAATGCGCTCATCCGCAATCTGGCATAGAGGGGCCTCGGGGTCTGGGTCCAGCACGGCTATTCTCAATCCCAGCTGGTAGGCCTCCACCGCCATCATGCGCCCGAGTTGGCCACCGCCAATGATTCCAATGCAATCGCCAGGGTTCAAAATCTTCAAGCGTTTGAACCTCCTGTCCCGCCCGCGGCGGGCGGCTGCACCGCCTCTTCGCTGCGCTGAACCTCCGTACGCAGACGTTCACGGTAGTCATGGAGTTTGATCCGGAGTGAAGGATCCGAAACAGCCAGAATTTCGGCTGCCAGAATGGCCGCATTCTTAGCCTGTCCGACCGCAACGGTGGCTACAGGGATCCCCCCGGGCATCTGCACAATCGAGAGCAGAGAGTCCATGCCGCCTAAGTGCTTGGTGGGAATCGGCACTCCAATCACGGGCACTGTTGTATAGGCGGCCGTCATCCCCGGCAAGTGAGCAGCTCCGCCTGCCCCCGCGATGATCGCGCCGTATCCGCGGTCCTCCGCATTGCGGGCAAATTCCGCCATGCGCTCTGGCGTCCGGTGAGCGGACAGCACATGGACATCGGCCGCTATTCCCATCGCATCTAGAAATTCGACCGCATCATGCATGACGGCCCAGTCAGACTGACTGCCCATGATGACAGCAACTGGCATCCGGCTTTCCCCCATTCTTGGTATCGTACAACCCTATCCTTCCTGATTATAGCAATATGCAAGCAGTCCTTCAGCCATGGGACTGGACGAGGGGAGAAATGCGGAGCCAGTGAATTTCTTGCTTTTCCTGAGACCACTGCAGGCCGAATTTTTTTGCAGGCTGGGAGATCACGGCGATTGCCGCAAATCGCACCGGAGGCCAGTGCATCAACTGAAGGTTGGTGGGCTTGTCGGGCGTGCGGGCTAAAAATAGCGCAATGGTACCTCCCGCATTGAGGTCCACCCCATAGACCATGCCCTGGGACGTCATCGTGCGCATTTCAGACAAGCTGATGGAAGGCAGCGGCTCCAGCCTTTTAACGCTCACAGCGGGGCGACGGGCAAAATGAGGCTGGTGGGGAGCATGGGCAAGAGGATCGTGATACTTCACCCACGCAAAAGAAGCCACAACCGCCATCATAATAATGGCGAAAAATTTCGCACGCATACCGCTCACTCCCGAGCCCTTTACCTAGCATAACGCCGAAGAATTCCCGTAGGTCACGACCGGTTCCAGGTTTCTTTGCTGGATTACAGAATACCATATTCCGGGAAAGGCAAATGGTCGCGGTCCACAGGAATTTTATGGAAAAGGCGTGCAGCGGCATTAGGCCCGCTGCAGGCTGCGGTCAATATTCCAGTTTCATATTGTCCGTCAGGCGCCTGCGGAAGATCCAGTAACTCCACGCCTGGTAGGCCACAATGATCGGCAACATGACTACGGCCATGATCGTCATCACTTTGAGACTGTATGGATTGGACGATGCGTTATAGATGGTGAGGCTCCAGCGTGGATTGAGGCTGCTGATCATGACATCAGGAAACATGGCCAGGAACATCGAGACGGTCCCCAGCACAATCGCCAGACCCGACGAGACAAACGCCCACTTGTCATGGCCCCTTCTGGCAAAAATCTCGGCTCCGAGAATGCTCAGCCAGGCCAAGACTGGAACAGGGCCGGGGTCAAGTCCCAGCCGGCGCACCACGTCGGTCTGGTAGTACATCATCAGAATGAATATAAAGAAGACCCCGATCACAACCGGCCCGGCCTTGAAGGCCACATGCTTCGCCCGCTCATAGAGTTCCCCCGTGGCCCGCAGCATGAGAAAAGTGGCTCCGTGCAATATAAACACCGCCACCACGGTTAGGCCCCCTACCAGGGCAAACGGGTTCAGGAGCTGCAACAGCGTCCCCACGTAATTGCCTTGGGCGTTGATGGGCATCCCCTTCACCAGGTTGGCCAAGGCCACCCCCCAGATGAGCGGGGGCAGAATGCTGCCGATAAAAAACAGCATGTCCCACCATCTCCGCCAGCGCAGTCCTTCCATGCGGCTTCTAAACTCTATCGAGACCCCACGCAGAATCAGGCCGCCCAGAAGCAGGAAAATCGCTAAGTAAAAACCGCTCAGCATCGACGCATACCAGTCGGGAAAGGCTGCAAAAATCGCCCCTCCGGCGGCGATCAGCCAGACTTCGTTGCCGTCCCAGAACGGCCCGATGGTGGTGAGCACCACCCGCCTTTCATGGTCCGTGCGGCCCATGAAGGGAAGGAGCATCCCCACTCCGTAGTCAAATCCCTCCAGAAAGAAATAGGCCACAAATATCACTGCCACCAACACAAACCATGTGATGTCGAGCATCGCTGCAGCCTCCTTATAGAATCAGCTGAGGTCCGGGGTGACCGGACCGCCAGTTCCCTCCGCATGGCGTTCCTGGGTCGGGACAAAGAGCTGGGCCGGCGGCTCGTCCCCAACGTCCTGGCCCTGCTCAGACTGCGGTCCGCCATGAATAATATGGACAAAAAGGTAGACGGCTGCCGCTCCCACGCTCAGGTAGACAATTCCGAACGCGATCACCGTCGTCCACAATTCGGCAATGCTGACGAGAGGGGAGTTGGCTTTGGCCGTCAGCATCAGCCCGAACACAATCCAAGGCTGCCGCCCCACTTCAGTCATCAGCCATCCGGACGTGGTCGCCGCATAGGGCAGGATAAGCGTCCACTCCATCATCACCAAAAACCATCGCGGCCTTTTCCGGCGCCACATCAGGTACCCTCCGTACAAAGCAATCAGCATCATACTGGTGCCCACAAAAATCATGACCCGGAAACTCCAGAACGTGGGATTCACCGGAGGCACGTAGCTGCCCATGCCGAACTTCTGCTGATACAGATGATTAAGCTCCATGATGCCCGTCACGCGCCCGCTCAGCCGGTTGTACGCCAAAATGCTGAGCATGTCGGGAATCTGCAGGACAAATGGCGTCGAATGGCGTGCCACGTCAATCCACCCGATAAGGGTCCAGGGGGCGTGCAGGGCGCTGGTATGCCACAGCGCCTCCGATGCCGCCATTTTCATCGGCTGCGCGACAATCAGGTGCTGCGCCTGCTCGTGTCCCAGAATAAACACCAAGACGCTGAAAATCATCGCACTGCCCACCGCCAGCCGGTAGCTGGGCTCAAACACGTCATCCTGGGTATGGCGCAGGAGATGGTAAGCGCTGATCGCCGCCATAAAAAATGAGCTCAGAGCCATCGCCCCAAAGACCGTGTGGGGAAACTCCAGCCACAGTTGCGGATTGCCGAGCAAGGCAAAGAAATTGACCATCTCGGCGCGGCCATTGCGGACCAGATACCCGACCGGCTCCTGCATAAACGAGTTGGCGGTCAAAATCCAGAAAGCGGAAACCAAAGACGCCAGGGAGGTCAGCCAGATAGACAGCAGGTGCACACGCGGGGAAAGGTAATCCCACCCGAAGATCCAAATGCCCAGAAAGGTCGATTCCAAAAAGAACGCCATCAGCACCTCAATCGCCAGGGGAGCGCCGAAAATATCCCCCACGTACCGCGAAAATTCTGACCAGTTGGTGCCAAACTGAAATTCCTGGATGATGCCCGTCACCACTCCGACTGCAAAATTCACCAGGTAAATTTTCATCCAGAATTTCACCGCGGTCTTATAAGCGGGAGATTTCGTCCGCACATAAAACGTTTCCAGCACCGCTATTAAAATTCCCAGCCCAATGGTTAGAGGCACAAAGAGAAAGTGAAACAGCAGTGTGCCGCCAAACTGCAAGCGTGCCAGTCCTACCGATGTCATGGCTTTACATCACCTCATCCGGCAGTATGCCTTGCCACGCCGCCAATTATGTGGAGTTTTAGGGAAATACCGCTAGCCATCCCTTCCGGCAGGGGAATTCCTTGTACTCCGCGCAAAATGCCGGCAGGCATTCCCCGCTGGGCGCGCTATAATGTCAATATGTGCAAATGGCCTCATAGGCTGGGACACGGCGAGGAGCGGGTGAGAGATATGCCCCAGGCAATAACTGACAAGAGGCAGCGCCCTTTGCGGGATCTGCGTCTGTCTGTCACAGACCGTTGCAATTTCCGGTGTGTCTACTGCATGCCCAAAGAAGTATACGGGGCAAAATTCCATTTTCTGCCCCGGCATGACTTGCTGAGTTTCGATGAACTCGAGCGGGTGGTGCGGCTGTTTGCCCCTTTGGGAGTGGAGAAGATCCGCCTCACGGGAGGCGAGCCGCTTCTGCGGCAAAATGTGGAACAGCTCGTCCGGCAACTGTCCGCTGTCCCCGGGATCTCCGACATTGCCATGACCACCAACGGCTACTTTCTTTCGAGAGACAAGGCCAGTGCCCTGAAGGACGCTGGACTGCACCGCATTACGGTCAGTTTGGATGCCCTTGACGACGCGACCTTCGGGAGCATCAATGATGTCGGTGCCCCGGTCGAACGTGTGCTGAATGCGATCCGCTCTGCATCGGCAGCGGGGCTGACGCCGGTCAAAATCAACATGGTGGTCAAACGGGGAGTCAATGACGAGGCAGTCATTGCCATGGCCCGCCATTTCCGCTTCACGGGACATATCTTGCGGTTTATTGAGTACATGGACGTGGGCAACACCAACGGCTGGCGGCTTGACGATGTCGTGCCCGCCTCAGAAATCCTGCGCCAGATTCAGACCCACTGGGATGTCGAGCCGGTCGCGTCCCATCACCCAGGCGAAGTGGCGCGACGCTTCCGTTACCGAGACGGCGGGGGCGAATTCGGCATCATCTCATCAGTCAGCCAGCCTTTTTGCCAGTCCTGCGGACGCATCCGCCTCTCCCCGGAGGGGCGGCTGTATACCTGTCTCTTTGGCAGCGAAGGCTACGACCTGCGTGCCCTGATCCGGGATGGCAACCTTTCTGACCCCGCTGTCTCCGAAGCCCTGAGTGCGCTGTGGGGACGGCGGACCGACCAGTACTCGCTGGAAAGAACCTCGCAAACCCGCCCCTACTCTAAAGTGGAAATGTCACATATTGGAGGGTAATGCGGGATCTTCCTGATCCTCCATTACTTGCTCCCTGCATTATTCTCACGCCCCCCTTAACGCCGCATAAGGTATCTCGTGATTCGGCCTGCGGATCGCGAGACACAGCGCCGCGGCTGATATTGAGGAGGGATCTTGATATGTGCGGCATTGCAGGATGGATCGATTGGCAGCAGGATATCCGTCAGCGGCAATCTTCATTGGAAGCCATGGTGTCACCGCTGGCATGCAGGGGTCCAGACGGCAGCGGGACCTGGGTTACACAGCATGCCGGGATGGGCCACCGGCGGCTGATTGTGATTGATCCCGAAGGTGGCATGCAGCCGATGTCCCGCAGAGAGGGGCATAAGGTCTTCACTATTGTCTATAATGGCGAATTATATAACTACCGCGAGCTGCGGCTCCAGCTTCAAGACCTCGGATATCAGTTTCACAGCCAGTCAGACACAGAAGTGCTGCTGACCTCCTATATTGCCTGGGGCGCTGACTGTTTAGGTCATTTCAACGGCATCTTTGCCTTTGCGATCTGGGATTCTGCGGACCAGACACTATTTATGGCCCGGGACCGGTTGGGCGTCAAACCTTTGTTTTATTCCCAGATGCCCCACGGGCTGCTGTTTGGATCGGAAATGAAGGCGATTTTGGCGCACCCCCAAATGCCACATACCGTAGACCGCGACGGACTTGCTGAAATTTTTGCCCTGGGACCGGCC
>JAKAAS010000089.1 GCA_021802225.1 Bacillota bacterium | reverse complement strand
AAGAGCATCCGCCCGGGAGACCACGATGCGCGTAGCCCTGGGGGCTGTAGCGCGAGGATTTCTCCGGGAGCTCGGCATCGAAGTCCGGGGTCACGTGACCAGCATCGGCGACATTCATGTGCCGGCCCAAGACTACACTCTTGCCGAGATCGAGGGAACGGAAAATTCTCCGGTGCGGGTAGTCGATAAAGACAGCGAAGAGGCAATGCAGAGGGCTATTGACCGCTCCAAGGAAGCGGGCGACACCCTCGGCGGCACCTTTGAGGTCAAGGCTTTCGGCCTGCCAGTCGGATTGGGCAGCTATGTCCAGTGGCACCGCCGCATTGAAGGGGCTCTAGCGCAGGCTTTGCTTAGCATCCCCGCTATGAAGGCGGTGGAAGTCGGTGCGGGGTTTTCCCAAGCGGATGTTCCCGGCTCCGCAGTGCATGATGCTATTTGGTGGGAAAAAGGCCAAGGGTTTACGCGTTTGAGCAACCGGGCCGGGGGCATTGAGGGAGGAATCACCACGGGAATGCCTCTGGTTGTGCGCGTCGCCATGAAGCCGCTGTCCACCCTGTTGGCGCCCCTGGGATCTTTTGATATCGAAAGCAAAGAGCCCTTTCTTGCACAGGTGGAGCGGTCTGATGTGACTGCAGTCCCTGCCGCCGTGGTTGTCGGCGAAGCGATGGTCATGCATGTCCTCGCCGATGCCCTCTTGGAAAAATTCGGTGGCGACAGTCTACCCGAAATTCTGGAGCGGGTGCATCGATGGGGAGCGTATGGGCGTGAATACTAAGCGCCACATTCTCCTGGCGGGGATGATGGGGAGCGGGAAATCGACTGTAGGTCCCCGCCTGGCAATGGATTTGGGCTGGGAGTTCCACGATTTGGACGATCAAATCGAGAGGACTCTAGGGAAATCAGTGACAGATGTTTTTGCTGACGAAGGCGAAGGATTTTTTCGGACGGCCGAATCGGAATGTCTGGGCGAACTGCTGAAAAATACTGCTCCAGCCGTGATTGCTCTGGGAGGTGGGACCTTGCTGGATGAGAGCAGCCGGAAGAAGGCCGCGGGGCACTGGGTCGTGTGGCTGGATTTGGCTCCAGAAGAATTATGGCGGCGCGTGCAGAAGACCCAAAGGCCATTGGCGCAGCAGGACTTTGAGGCATTTCGGGCTCTTTACGCGGCCAGACGGCCTGTGTACCGGGAAACGAAAACGTTCTACCTGCGTTGCGACCACCTGGATCCGGAACAAATTGTGAGCCGCATCATCCCATTGGTGAAGGGGGACACTGCGCAGTGAACTACGAAATTGCCATTGAAAGCCACAGTGACAACGTGTCGCACGTTATTATCGGGGACCACACCCTCCCCGCCTGGCCGTGGGCATCGTGGGTCCGTCCGGGCAGTCCCGTCGTGGTGGTGGCCGACGAGCGCATTCGGGGACGGGCTGACGCGATATTGCAGGGGCTCGAGGCGGCAGGTTTTGAAGCGGTCCTCTGGCTCGTATCCATTCCTGAGCAGGATAAGACGCTGCAGACAGTGGAGTCGCTCTATCACAGTCTGGGGGAGCACCGCGTAACCCGGGATACCACCGTGGTGGCTGTTGGAGGCGGGGTGCTCACGGATTTGGTAGGGTATGCGGCCGCCACCTATCTGCGCGGACTGCACTGGATTGCGGTGCCCTCCACACTTTTGGCGCAAGTGGATGCAGCGATTGGAGGAAAGGTTGCCGTCAATACGTCATTTGGCAAAAACCTTGTCGGCGCGTTTCATCTGCCCGACGTCGTCGCCATTGACACAGACCTTCTCTCGACTCTTCCGGCTCGCGAATGGCAGGCGGGAGTGGGGGAAGTGCTGAAGTCCGCGCTCATCGCGGGGCCTCCCCTGTCCGGACACTTGGTCGGCAGACTGGCGCGCCTTGGGGCCATGGACAGCTGGTGGGCAGCCGTGATCGGCGAGACTGCCGCGCTGAAAGCGCGGATCGTCAGCGAGGATTTGTATGAAAATGGCACGCGCATGTTTCTCAATTTTGGACATACGGCGGCGCATGCGCTGGAGAATTACCTGGGCTACGGCACCTTAACCCACGGCGAGGCGGTGGGGCTCGGCACACTGGTCGCATTGAAGCTCTCGGAAGAAATTCTGGGCATGCCGCGACTTGTGGAACTGCAAGCGCGGGACTGGATGGCACAGTGGGAACTGCCCACACGGGCTCCGCAATTTGACTCCGCTGCTCTTGTCGGGATTATGCGGCAGGACAAAAAGGCCCGGGCTTTTGGCCTGCAGTGGGTGCTGCTTTCAGATTTGGGCCAGCCGCAGGTCGTGCGGGGGGTGCCTGACGCACTCGTCGTGGAAGCTCTCCAAGTGATTCAAGAGTGACAGGGTGGAACACGTTGCGGCTGCGGCAGGAGCGGGCAGTTTTAGTGATTGCGATGGCGGGCATCTCACGGTATCATCAAAATCGTTAGGCAGACATTTTTTAGGCAAACAGACGCAAACACAGGTAAAGAGGGGACGTTGTTGAAAGAGACGCCATTAACGGCTTGGCACCGGCAGCACGGAGCCAAAATGATGGAATTCGGGGGATATGACATGCCGGTGGAGTACTCCGGCATTCTCCAAGAGCATGAGGCGGTGAGGACCCGGGCCGGAATGTTTGATGTGTCCCATATGGCCGAGTTTGTGGTGGAAGGCGCGGACGCCAGCGCCTTCTTGGACTATTTGGTGACCAATGTGCCTTCCAAGTTGGATGACGGACAGGCGCTGTACACTCCAATGTGCTATCCCACAGGCGGCACAGTAGATGACCTGCTGATTTACCGCCAGGGCCCCCAGCGTTTTATGATGGTGGTCAATGCGGCCAATTACGCCAAAGACTGGGAATGGGTCAATGCCCATGCTGGCGGCTTCAAAAATCTTCATGTGACCGATATCGCCGAGCAGACAGCTTTAATTGCCGTACAGGGCCCTCTCGCGCTGCAGAAGCTGCAGCCGCTGTCCGCTGTGCCCCTGGCGGGCATTGAATATTACCATGCCGTCTTCGACGCCGATATAGCAGGGACTGCGGCCCATATTTCGCGCACGGGATACACCGGCGAAGACGGGCTGGAACTGTATGTAGCGGCTGACCATGCCTTGAAGTTGTGGGAGCGGCTGGCAGAGCTCGGAGTAGAACCCGTGGGACTGGGGGCGCGGGACACGCTGCGCCTGGAAGCGAGACTCCCTCTGTACGGCCACGAACTTGACCAAGGTATTTCCCCGCTGGAAGCAGGCCTGGGAATGTTTGTGAAGTTTGAAGGCCACGGCGACTTTATTGGCAGAGATGCCCTGGCGGCCCAAAAGGCGGCCGGGTTGACACGCAAGGTCATTGGGCTGGAAGTCAGTGGCGGCATAGCTCGGGCCGGATATGATGTGACTCTTGGCGATGGGGAATCGGCTGGGTATGTCACGTCGGGCAGCTATTCCCCGACATTGAAAAAGCCTATTGCCCTGGCTCTGGTTTCCCAGCCGCAGGCCAAAATTGGCCAGGAATTTTTTGTTTCAATCCGGAATCACCAGGTGCGAGCTGTCTGCGTGAAAACCCCGTTCTACCGCCGGCCGCCAGCTTGAGGAGTTCTTGTGTCAGAAAATACCCGCATATTTCGAGGAGGATGAGGGATGAACATTCCCGAAGGGCTCAAATATACCCGCGATCATGAATGGATGGATTCTAAAGGGACCGTAGGTGTTACGGATTATGCCCAGGAAGCATTGGGCGATGTCGTGTTTGTCGAACTGCCTGCTGTTGGCCGGATACTGAAGTCAGGAGAAGCCTTTGGGGTGGTGGAGTCGGTGAAGTCGGTTTCGGACTTGTACAGTCCGGCTGACGGCGTGGTGACTGCTGTCAACGACGCATTGGTGGGAAATCCCGAGCTGATTAATCAGGACCCCTATGAGCAGGGATGGATTATTCGCATGGAAACTACTGGGGCGACAGAAGAATTGCTGGATTCCACCGCTTACCAACACCAGATTGAAGGAGAATAAACTCATTGCGCTATATTCCCCACACGGATGCTGACAGGCAGGCCATGCTTGAGGCGCTGAATATCGACAGTGTTGATGCGCTGTTTTCCGACATTCCGGAGGCCGCCCGGCTCCACAGGCCATTGCGCCTGTTTGAACCGCTTTCGGAAATGGAGTTGCAGCAAGAATTTTTCGGGCTTGCCGCAAAGAACCTGAGCGTCGACCAGGCTGTATCTTTTTTGGGCGGAGGATTTTATGACCGGTTCATTCCGGCGGCCATAGCCCAGTTGGTCGAGCGGGGAGAGTTTCTCACCGCGTACACACCGTACCAGCCGGAGCTGTCCCAAGGCACACTGGCTGCCATTTTCGAATTTCAGACCATGATCGCGGGGCTGAGCGGCATGTACGCCGCCCAGGCTTCCATGTATGATGGGGCCTCCGCTGTTGGAGAGGCGGCTTTTCTGGCTCTGGCCCACACGCGGCGGCCGGTGATTGTCATGTCCAGCACCCTCTTGCCGGACAGTCAGCAAGTGGTCCGCACTTACGTTAGTGCACGTCACGGTGAAGTGCTCACCGTCAGTTCCGTGCAGGAGCTGGAGCAGGTATTGGCGTCACGGCCGGTGGCCGGGGTGATCTGGCAGTACCCTGATGTCTGGGGTCATGTCCAGTCTCTGCCCCGGGCTGTGGAACTGGCTCACCAATATGGCGCTCTCGCCGTGGTCTCATCGGATCCCGTAGCCCTTGCGCTGCTCCGGCCGCCAGGCGAATTTGGGGCGGATGTGGTGGTCGGAGAAGGGCAGCCCCTCGGAAACCATCTCAATTATGGGGGACCGGCGTTTGGGTATTTTGCCGTCACGGAAGCTTTGGTCCGCAAGATGCCGGGGCGTTTGGTGGGCCAGACATTGGATCACCAGGGACGCCGCGGGTTTGTTTTGACGCTGCAGGCCCGGGAACAGCACATCCGCAGGGAGAAGGCCACATCCAATATCTGTTCCAACCATTCGCTCAATGCCCTGCAAGCCACGATTTATATGGCGCTGCTAGGGCCGTCGGGACTGCGCGAAGTGGCATCGCTGAGCGTGAACAAGGCGCATTATCTGGCGGGCCAGTTGGAGGAAGCTGGGCTGTCCCGTATGGGCTCTGAAGAGCCTTTTCTTTACGAGTTCGCGGTCAAGGTGCCAGGGTCCGTTGCCCAGTTGAATCAGCATCTCCTCTCCAAGGGAATTCTGGGCGGGTACGATATGGGCCGGTGGTCAGATCAGTGGGAGGGATACTGGCAATTGGCGGTCACAGAAAAGCGCACAAAGGGCGAGATGGATATGCTGGTAAACGAGGTGAAGCGATGGATGTCCCGGTAATTTTCGAAAAGTCGGTGCCAGGGCGGCGTGGCATCCGCCTGCCGGCGGCGGATGTTCCGGAGGTGCCACTGGAAGAGATGTTGGGCCGAGATTTTGTCCGCACCTCCAAACTGAATCTCCCTGAAGTCTCGGAGATGGACGCGGTCAGGCACTATACCCGGCTGTCCACCCTCAATTACGGCCTGGACACGGGATTTTACCCTTTAGGGTCCTGCACGATGAAATATAATCCCAAAGTCAATGAGGCCATTGCAGCATTGCCGGGATTTGCAGACATTCATCCTCTGCAGCCTGATTCTACGGTTCAGGGAATGTTGCAGGTGATGAAGGAATTGGAAGATGCTCTGGCCGAGATTTCAGGAATGGATGCAGTGACCCTGCAACCCGCCGCCGGGGCCCATGGGGAGCTTACCGGAATTTTGATTATCCGAGCCTACCTGCTGGCTCAGGGACAGCACCGCACGACAGTGCTGGTGCCGGACTCCGCGCATGGAACCAATCCTGCCACAGCGGCCATGGCTGGGTTTCAGGTCAAAATTGTGCCGTCCAACAACCGCGGTGACGTCGACGTCGACAAGCTGCGCCAAATGGTCAATGAGGAAACGGCCGGGCTGATGCTGACGAATCCCAACACATTGGGCCTCTTTGAGGAAGATATTCTGGAAATCGCGGACATTGTGCATAAAGCCGGAGGCCTGTTGTATTATGACGGAGCCAATGCCAATGCGATCATGGGGAAAGTTCGCCCAGGCGATATGGGGTTTGATGTCGTGCATCTCAATCTCCACAAAACCTTCTCCACGCCCCATGGGGGCGGAGGGCCGGGATCCGGGCCGGTCGGCGTGAAGAGCCGTCTCGAGCCGTTTTTGCCCGTGCCGCGCATTGTTGGGTCTCCAGACCACTACCAGTGGACCTATGACCGGCCGCAGTCTATCGGCAAAGTGCGGTCATTTTACGGCAATCCCGGGATCCTGGTAAGGGCGTACGCCTACCTCAAGAGCCATGGCGGCGCGGGGCTCAAAGAGGTCTCCGAGACTGCTGTCCTGAACGCCAACTACCTTCTGCACCTGCTCAGAGACATCTACGAAACTCCTTTTGACAGACCGGTCAAACATGAATTCGTGCTGTCCTTGAAGGATCAGAAGAAGCGTGGGGCCAAGGCTCTCGACGTGGCCAAGCGCCTCATTGATTACGGGGTTTACCCGCCCACGGTCTATTTCCCTCTCGTGGTTGAAGAGGCCATGATGGTAGAGCCGACGGAGACCGAGAGCAAAGAGACGCTGGACATGTTCGCGAAAGCTATGAGAGAGATTAATGGGGAAATTGATGCGTCGCCGGATGTCTTGCACGAAGCCCCGCACCACACCGTGGTGGGACGTCTTGATGAGACACTGGCGGCGCGGCACCCAGTTCTGACATATTTTCAGGAAGGTTCCCGTGCACAAACCGGGCAGGAGGGGCATATATGAGACAAGATTTGCAGGCTCTGGCACAGACCGATCCGGCTGTATACCAAGCCATCATCGACGAAGAGCAGCGCCAGTCCAGCCACTTGGAATTGATT
>JAKAAS010000088.1 GCA_021802225.1 Bacillota bacterium | reverse complement strand
CTTGATGGTTATGTGAGTAAAGCACAGGCCGAGCTAGTTTATGGTTATCAAGCCACATAAACAGGGAAAAACAAGGAGGAAAATTCTATGGTATGGAATCGGCGAGTCCACCGCGCATTGGCAAGCGGGTTGATGATTGTCCTAACTGGAAGTGTCGCGGCATGTGGATCTAGTACGACCAACGCAAATGGTGGAAATGCCCCGAAGTCTCACAGCACGTCAGTAAGTATAGGATTTTTTGGATTCTCCTCAGCGAATTCATTTGCCCAGGCCACGTGGACAGGCGTGCAAAAGGCAGCGAAGCAGATGCACGCTACGGCGTATTTCTTAAACGGTAACTTTAGCGCGACAACTCAGGTACAGCAAATGAAAGATGCTCTAGTCTCAAAGCAGTACAATGTTTGGGTTGTCCAGGCGAATGATGGAGCCTCTGTAGTACCCGAAGTGGAAAAGGCCGAAAAAGAAGGAATCGCGGTCGTCGCCGAATTTACGCCCATTGGGACCCAGTACAATACGGATCAACCGCAGGTTCCAGGAACCATTTCATTTATTGACGTGCCTAGTCAAAATGGCACGGCCTTGGGTAAGTTGGGCATCGAGGCCTGCGGTAGTCTTAGTTCTTGCAATGTTGCGTACTTGCAGGGGGATCCGTCTTTGCCATTGGACAACGCGCGCACTCAGGCAGCCCTGAAAGAACTGACCACAGACCACCATGTACATGTGATCGGTAGCTACGTCGGTGGATATACTCAAAGCCAAGGAATGACCGTGGGGAAAGACCTGCTTGCGGCTCACCCTAATGTTAATGTGATTATCGGATCATCACAGGCCATTGAAGGCGTACAAATCGTTCTCGAACACGACCATTTGATCGGCAAGATTAAGTTAGTCGGAAATGGTGGCTCCATTCAAGCTGTGGATGGAGTTCATTCAGGGGCGTGGTTTGCCACGTACTATATTCCCGAAATTACCGAAGGCTACGACGCGACTAAGTATGGGATCGAATACAAACGGGGTCAGAAAGTCCCCATGGCCACCAATGCTGCTAACGTGTTCCCGGTGATGGGTACTGCGAAGGTGCTGAAAGGCATTCAAGGCCAATACGAAGATTAATAACAAGGCTCATCGGGGGGCAATGTGATGGCCGTGACGATCTCCGCAACATCAGGGTGGAATTCTCCTGTCTTAGAGTTACGCAACGTAACTAAGCGATACGCTTTTGCAGAGGTTCTCAGCGACGTAAGCTTAAGCCTTCGTCATGGTGAAATTCATGTCTTAGTTGGTGAGAATGGGGCGGGAAAATCGACGCTTTTGCGGGTGGCGGCTGGCTTTGTCAGGCCGGACCGTGGTAGTGTCTGGGTTGCGGGAGAGGAGATGGGTGTCGGTAATCCGCGCGCGTCCTTAAATGCAGGCATTGCTTACGTCAGTCAAGAGCTTACTGCGGTTCCCGCGCGAACAGTCTTAGAAAACGTGTTTCTCGGAACGGGTCGCTTGCGTCTCGGCCGGTTGCGACGGCCTGAAGTGCTGTCCGAGTTTCACCAATTATGTGAACGCATTCAGAGCAATCTGTCGGCCGATGTGTTCGTACGCTCTTTATCACAGGCTCAGCGCCAGGAACTTGAAATCTTGCGGGCTCTCGCTCGCCGACCCCGTATTCTCATCTTGGATGAACCGACGGCAGCGTTGGATGGGGATCGTAGCGAACGAATCTTAAGGATTCTCAAACAGTTAGCGTCGGAGAACATGGCTATCATATTTGTGTCACACCGTTTGAATGAAGTATTCTCCGTTGCGGATAGGATTAGCGTCCTGCGCGATGGGCACATGGTCGCTTCCGAACATGCGTCGGAACTGACCGAAGCGTCATTGGTGCACCATATGGTCGGCCGCGATGTATCCTATCTATTTCCGCAATTACCCGAGGTCGCTAGCGACGCGCCAGTTGTATTTGCAACAACGGATCTGAGTGCGGGACCTCATGTACAGGATATCACTTTGAGTGTCAGACGCGGTGAGATTGTTGGGCTTGCCGGTCTGATCGGAGCAGGTCGTTCGGAATTTGCAATGGCCGCTATCGGTGCCGCCGCGATCGACCGCGGTCATGTGGTTGTTGGCAACAGCGTAGCTTTCAGACCACACTCAGTGGGCCAAATGGCACGATTCGGTGTCGCCATGGTGCCAGAAGACCGGCATAGCCAAGGGCTGGTCCTTCGTCAGTCAATTGCAGACAACATGGCCTTAGGATCTCTCAAAAAATTTTCACGCGCCCTAGGCATTGTTTCCCACAAGGGCATTGCCGACACCGCTGCGGCATGGATTCGCCGTGCGGATATTCGACCATCCAACCCGAGAGCAATTGTTGGAAACCTTTCCGGGGGCAATCAGCAGAAGGTCCTTTTGTCCAAATGGTTGGATACCCAGCCACGATTTCTCATAGTGGATGAACCAACCCGAGGCGTGGATGTAGGTGCCAAAGCGGAGATCCACCGCATGATTGTGGAAACAGCGGCTGCAAATGTCGGTGTATTGCTCATTTCGTCCGAATTGGAGGAAATCATGAATTTATCTCATCGAATTGTGGTATTTCGAGAGGGTCGCATCGCCGGCGCGTTCGGACGTGGTGAAGCCACACGCGAAGAGATCATGGCAGTAGCATTCGGGGTAACTCCTTCTCAGCAAGGCCTTGCGCCACAGGAAGTCAGGCAGTCTAAGTGGGGCCGTGATGGAGGCGATAGACAATGAGCGCTAATCCTCATAAAATGCACCCCGCACAACAAGATATGGCTCCAAAGCGAAAGGGCCGCTTGTCCTTGCGCGAATACGGTGTGCTGACGGTATTTGTTGTCTTGTTTATCTCCTTGTCGTTTGTGTCCCCCATTTTTATTCGGCCGGCCAATTTGGCGAACGTACTAGATCAGGCCAGCACATGGGGGATCGTAGCTTGTGGCGCTACATTAACCATTATTGCCGGGATTTTTGACCTGTCTATTGGTTCCGTTTATGCAGTGTCTGCTATCATTGCGGTATTGGTAGCTAACCACTTGGGCACGATGGCTGGTTTTATTGCTGCAGTATTGTCTGGCGCTACTATGGGAACTATTAACGGGTTAGTGGTAACGTTGGCACGTATCAATAGCTTTATTGCCACATTGGCCACCTCGTTTCTGTTCGGCGGGTTGGCCATCGTTATTTCACAGGGGAAAATCGCTACAGCAAATCATATAAGTTTCTTAGTGATGAACGATACCCCCATTGGGAATATTACCGCCGCGAGTTGGCTTTTTATCGGTGTCGCTCTCGTGACCGGGTTGTTACTGGCCATTACCGGGTATGGACGGTCACTGTACGCAATCGGCGGAAATAAAGAGGCCGCCCGATTGTCGGGGCTTCGCACAGTGCGCGATCAAATTTTAGTGTTAACGATCAGCGGTGCCTGTGCAGGGACGGCCGCTATCATCGGGGCCTCACAGACGGGGTCAGCCAATGCTAGTATGGGAGGAGCCACGTTGACCCTAACGGCGATTGCTGCCACCGTTATCGGCGGCACTAGCATTATGGGGGGCGAAGGTAGTATTTGGCGCGCGATGATTGGGGTCTTTATCCTCGTACTTATTAGTAACGGATTTAACCTTCTCGGAATCAACGCTAATTATCAAGAAATCGTCCAGGGATTTTTAATCTTAGTTGCGGTAGGGCTGGATCAAGCTTTCCGATGGAGAGTCACCTCGTCTTAGCACTCACCACGGCCGGATGACAAAAACCTCAGTCTTGCACTCATTGATGAACTGTCGGGAGGGTCCTATCAGATTATGAGGTTAAAACAAATACAGCACGCACTGCGAGATGGGTGTACCGCACTGGCCTTGACTGCTGGAGAGGACTTTCGGTATGCGGTGGGTTGGTCACCGTTCAAAGATGAGCGTCTCACATTGTTGCTGATATCGCAATCCCAAGTACAATTGGTCATCGCAGCAGTAAACGCGGTGGAAGCCATCGCGCATCTGGGGAATTTAATGTCCTTTCACCTCTTGACTGATGAAGGGGACCCGAATCAGGTTCTGCACGAGGTAATGGAGTCATTCAACGCCGACGAATGGCTCGTCTCAAATGATGCACGGTATGATCACGCTCGTGTTATTGCTGAAATTGTGGGCCAACCCTTAGGATTGGCCTCCAACATTATAGCACCGCTCAGGGCCCAGAAGGATGAACACGAAATCGCACTCCTAATGGAAAGCCAGCGCATTAACGACATGGCCATGAGGGCAGGTCTTGAAGCGATTCAGGTGGGCATAACTGAACTCGAATTAGCTGAGGTGATCCGTCGTACTTTCATGAGCAACGGAGCCGACAAGGAGGCATTTATTATTGTAGCCTTTGGCGATCACACCGCGTTGCCGCACCACAGTCCAACATCCAGGTTCCTCCAACCGGGGCCTGTGTTGCTCGATATCGGATGCTACTATCACGGCTATGCATCCGACATGACACGAGTTGCTTACTTAGGAACGCCGTCTGCAACATACCGTCAAGTTCATTCCGTTGTAGAGCAAGCCATTCAAGAGGCGCATCGAGCCGCGGCGCCCGGGGTGTCTGCGATGACGGTCGATCGGGCAGCGAGGCAAGTAATTGCCGCTCGCGGATTTGGTCAGTATTTTACTCATCGTATTGGGCACGGAATAGGTCTTTCCGTGCATGAACCGCCATCAGTAACGGAGACGAATGCCGAACCACTATTAGAAAATGCGGCATTTTCCATTGAGCCCGGTATCTATTTACCCGGTGAGTTTGGCGTGCGATTGGAGGAAGTAGTGATCAATCGACCGAGTGGTGCTGAAGTCTTATCGTCCATATCACGTCAAATTTATGTAAAGCCTCTTTAAAAGAGATCGCTATAGGAGGAAAATATGGATTCCACCGGCATGGTGAAAAATACTTTGTTATACTTTGCACAAAATCGCCTGGCCAACCGTCTCGCTAGACAGTATGGATTAAAACTGGGAGCTCAGCGCTTTGTTGCAGGCACCTCAATTGACACTGCCCTACAGGCATCCCGTGAATTAAATGCGCGCGGAATGACTGTCACGCTAGACCACTTGGGAGAATCTGTTGAGACAGTGGACGAGGCCCAAACTGCGACCCAATCCTGTCTCGGTGTGTTAGATGCCATAGGTCAGGCGGGCATCAACGCCAGGCTCTCTATCAAATTGACGCAATTAGGATTAGCGCTCGACCGGAATTTATGCATTGCTAACGTGCGAACCATTGTCGAAAAAGCAGATCGACTGGATAGTTTTGTGCGGATTGACATGGAGGACTTCCGATATAACGAAGCGACGATTGATGTGTATCGCCGAGTTCATCGGGACTTTCCAAACAGAGTGGGGATAGTCTTGCAGGCCTCGTTATTTAAAACCAGAGAGGATGTCATGACGCTTGCACAGGACCAGGCCAATGTCCGCCTAGTCAAGGGCGCTTATCGAGAATCTACCTCTGTAGCGTGGCGCGACAAGAGCAAAATTGATGCAAATTATCTGGATTTGCTCCGGACTTATCTTAGTACGGGGAACTTCACGGCAATCGCGACACACGACGAGAGGATTATTGAGCCGATAAAAGAATTTATTCGTTCGAACAAGATCCCATTAGACCGGTTCGAGTTTCAAATGTTATATGGAATTCGGTCCGAATTGGCGCAGCGATTGCTCCGCGAATACCCCGTAAGGATCTATGTGCCTTTTGGCGATGATTGGTTTGCCTATTTCATGCGGCGGCTCGCTGAACATCCATCGAACATGGCTTTTTTGTTGCGAAAGGAAGGACAAAACAATCCAAAAGCCCGGTAGAGATTTCTAGATCGATCATTACCGATTCAGCCCTGCTCCTTATAAAGCACCCCATTGTCAAGACAATCTTTCTGCGGATTTTTATTTACAGTGACTCGGATTACGGTGGCAAAATGATCTGTTTTTGGGGGCATAGCATAGGGGCAGGAACTCCAGTTCTTCCCCCTTCACTCCGTGCGAGAGGAGCCACGCTCTTGGTGGCTCCTCTCGCACGGAGTCCCAGCTCGCCGGGCTGTGTCCCGGGTTTTCTGTAACATCTCACCCCTTTCCTCATTCTCACGCTAGGCATTGGGTACCGCCTCCCTTAAAATGCCGTGAGACCAGCGGCGCTGCACTACTCGGCCATTCGCAGCATTCACTTACGGGCCCGCGCGTCAGGGAACTTCTTCGGAAAGCCGAGCCATTAAGTGGGCAGCCAATGCAGCCCGAATCGGCATGGTCTGCGCCATCACATGCTCATGGGCCGCATGGGCGCCATCTCCCACGGCTCCCAGTCCATCAATGACGGGGATACCCAGCGCCGCGCAGAAATTTCCGTCACTGGCCCCGCCGACCATCGCTTCATCCAGGTCTAATCCCAACTCACGGCCGATCTTCTGCGCCATCTCAAATATCTCCACGACGGCTGAAGTCCGTTCCATCGGTGGACGATTAAGGCCACCTCGGACTTCCATGCGGATATCCTTTCGCTTGGGTATTATCTGCGCCATGTAGCGCATAACCCGTTCCGCCTCCTGGGCCGTTTCTACACGGATATCGATCGCGGCCGAAGCCTCCGCCGCGATTACGTTGGAGCGCGTACCACCACTCACTACACCCACATTCACCGTGGTTCCGGCTGCTGGATTGGCTAGCGTGCGCAAATCCACAATCTGGTCCGCTAATTCCTCTACCGCACTGACTCCGGCCATCGGGTCGAGGCCCGCATGTGCAGCCTCACCGTAGATGCGCCATTCATAAATACAGGTCCCTTTCCTCGCCGTCTTGAGCGCGCCGTGATGACTCGCCTCAAAAACGAGGACGGCACACGCCTTCTTAGCCTCCTCCTCAATAATCGACCGCGAATGCGCACTTCCGATCTCTTCATCCGATCCCAAGCTTGTCGTATC
>JAKAAS010000087.1 GCA_021802225.1 Bacillota bacterium | reverse complement strand
GGCCACAGCAATCCTACGACAAACGTCACGAGAAACAGCGCCTCTACAATCCAGTTTCCTGTCTGGGTTGTCATATTGTCACCTTCCTTTTAAGTCCAGTGTAGGGTGCCCGGATGCTACTTTCTAAATTCCCAATGGCGTTCGGTCTTTCACGACTCGGCGCCGACACCCCTTGCTGTTCAACATTTAGTGTATCGGGTCAGGGTCACCCGAAAGAGATGCATGAGGCCCTCATTTGCAGGGTCCACCGGAGCACAGGCCGTGGGGCCATTTGGCCCTACCCTTATGATCTTTAGCACTACCGGAAATCTCCGCGACCGGGTCATTTTTCCCGAACTGGGTCCTGTCCATCACACACGGCTGGCCCCGATGCCGCTCCGCGCCCCGCTAGGTAGGAGGACTAACCAGCTTAATTGGCCGCAGGCTTCGGCGCAAGACAGTCCGGTCTCCGCCTCCCCCAGAAGATCTCCCTCCAAAAGCCCAGAGCCATTGTATAAGATTTCCCGGCGCTCTTGCTTGACATAGACGCCAACACTACACGACCGAACGCCAAATCCACCGGGGTCTGCCGGCCATCACAACCGAAAACGTCGGACCGGTCATATTTATTTAGGGTCAAACCCATTTTCGGCAGTTTTGTCGATTAAACCTGTACCATGCCATTACGGGTCGATTAAAATGCCTTAAACTTGCACCAATGGCCGTAACCATTTCGTGGAGCCCTGCGTTACTCTAGGTAGAAGACTGTGAGTTAAAGTTTTTATATAGGAATGGTAGGTGATACCCATTGTTGGAAACACGTACGGGCAAACATAGACCTCGCCGATTCGGTGCATATCTCTGGCCGCTGCCAGTCCTTGCGGTTGGGGTGGCGGCTTACATGCTGTGGCCCCGGGCAACCCTCAGGCCTAGCACCACCGCTCTGGCCCGCCTATCCGTCACCGGCCGGGTATTATCGGCCGACGCCACCAACGCCGGCGGCCAAACCATCCCCTTAGTCGTAAAAGACGGGCGGCTGTGGCCGTCCAAATCACTGAAGGCTGGTTCACGCTACCAAGTGGAGGTGTCCGTAGCCGGCCCCGGATGGTGGCCTTTCGGTTCAATCTCCGTATCAGATTTTGTCAAAACACCTAAGGATCCTATCCTCACTGCCAGCAATTTAATGATTTCCCCTGGCAAGCCTTTATCTTTATCATTGTCTTCTCCGGCATCCGTCGTCCGTGTCACAGCCAGTGGCCGTCTTAGCGAGGTCCACGCTAGCATTCCGCAATTGGTTTACTCGATCCACAGCCCCGGAACTGCCCCGGGCCAGCAGGGCACGCTCACTGTGGAAACCCAGGCCCGGGCCTGGGAAAGCGTTTCGACACCCAAAACCTTGAGCTGGCGCACCCCCGGATGGCTCACGGTCGCTGGGTCGCCTAATGTCAATCTGCCCATCAGCCTGTTCGCCCCCCTGGTGCTAACGTTCTCGCAGCCAGTCGCCAATCCTACACTGGTCCCACAGATGAGTCCCCAAATTCCAGGACACTGGACATGGGAAAATTCTCATACTGAGGAATTTATTCCGGATGCCACAAGTTGGGGTTACGGCCCCGGCGCCGTGGTCAATGTGACCGTTCCCGGCGGAAGCAAAGGCTACGTGGCGACAAACAGCGCCTATTTCCCGAAAAGCACTTCAATATCCTGGTCTACAGCTCCCGGGTCCACCATGCGTTTGCAGGAACTGTTGGCCAAACTGGGCTACCTGCCATTAAAATGGGCCCCGGCCAACCCTGTCCCGCCGACACTGGCGGCGCAGATCGCCGCGATGACCTCGGCGCCTATAGGACAGTTCCAGTGGGCATACCCCAGCACCCCTGCTCCACTCAAAAGCCTATGGATTCCTGGCCAGTACAACGTGATGGTTCAGGGGGCGGTAATGAATTTCGAGAGAGTTCAGGGAATACCGACGGATGGAGTCGCCGGGCCTGCTGTGTGGAAGGCGCTGATCAACGCTGACTTGGCCGACCAGACAAACCCCGATGGCTACACTTACGCCTATGTCTCGGAAAATCTTCCCGAGACCCTCACCTTGTGGCATAACGGCCAGGTCGTCCTGAAGACATTGGCGAATACCGGGATTCCCCAATCCCCCACCTATCTGGGCACCTTTCCCGTGTACCTGCGGTACCGTTCCCAAACGATGCAGGGGGTCAATCCGTTTGGCGTCAAATATTTCGACCCCGGAGTGCCTTACGTCAACTATTTCAAAGGTGGCGATGCGGTGCACGGATTTCCCCGCGCTTCCTACGGATTCCCCCAGAGTCTAGGATGTGTAGAGTTGCCTATTCCCAATGCCGCCAAGGTGTGGCCGTATATGCATTACGGCACGCTCGTCACAGTATCCCCACCCACCAACTAGCTCGTGCCTCCTGCGGACCTTCCCCGCACGATCCTACCCATCCCTTTCACGACCAGATGGACCATACTTTTTACCCCATCTGGTCGTGGCCCACAGCGGCCAGTTTTGCGTTAATAAGGGTTGAGTGAAACTGCGATGAAGCGGGTGAATATTATGCCATGCGTTACGAAGGAACAAGCCATGCAGAGCGTGCACAACACGGGCAAGAGCGACCCGCCTCCGGTTCATCCATGGCAGCAATGGACTTTGAGCGTGCTGGCTGCGGAGGCTGCGGAGAACATCCTCCATGTGGGATGCGGGCGCGGCGACCTTACGCGGAGTATTTCCTCCCATATTCCTGTTCACGCGGAACTGGTCGGGGTAGACAACTCGTTTGAGCTGCTGCATCAGGCGGAAGAGCTGACGCGCAGCCGCAGGGAGCGCCGTATCCAATGGGTTATGGGCAATTGGGACCATATTTTGTATCCTGATCAGAGTTTTGACCGTATCGTCATGGAATTTGTCCTCAACACAACGACTAGTTGGCCGTTGGTTCTGTTCGAACTGCGCCGGCTAATGAGACCGGGAGGACGGATCATTTTGCTGACTCACGGCCCTCATGACACACTGCTGTCCAAGATTTCCCACCGCCTATGGCATTGGTCTGAAAGTTACCGGCGTTTCACAGGGCTCCCCGCCCGACCTATGTGCCAGTCACATCCCACATCGGCAGAAATTGCCCGGACCTTGTCACCGGAATTCTCCTTGCTGGATTCGCACCAGTGGCTGGGTGGTTTTGTGGAAGGGCTTTTGCTGGAACACCGCAGTAGTATTTCTGAAGTAGTGCAGTGACATCTCAAATTTCTATGTTTCCTGCCTAACGATGTTTGCTACAATAGGAAGAGATAACAAGGAGATGACGAAGATGCCACTGCTATTCTTTGTTTTCCCGCCGTTTATCATTGCCATGAGCGTGCTGGCAGCCAGCGCAGCCTTTTATCGGCGCATGTCGAGGCCCGACCCGCGCCCCGACGATGATTCCTATTGGGGCTGTCAGGGCAGGGATTGGTCTGTGCGGAGTTCCCAGCCAACGCCAGCGCTGAACAGCGCAACCCCGCTCGAAATTGCTCAAGAACGTTATGCCCGCGGTGAAATCGGACACGAGGAGTTCGACCAGATCATTGGCCGCCTGAATCAGTCCCGCCATTCATGGCAAAAATGGTAGACAGACATCGCCCCCATTAAGCTATGTTCATAAGGAGGTTTTTATTTGCCGCACCATGACCACCAATTTGACCCCGAGCGGCTGGCGCAAATGGAGGACAGCCGCCGTAAGGTGTTTCCCCCGGAGGAAACGTTAGCTCATTTCTTGACACGTCCTGATTTAGTGATCGCCGATATAGGTTGCGGTCCGGGATTTTATGCAATCCCCGCAGCAAAAATGCTCCCTGCCGGCCATGTCATGGCGGTCGACCGCCAGGCGGACATGCTGGCTTGGACACAGCAACGAGCCCAGGAAGCGGGGATTGCCAACCTGACCACGGTCCAGTCACTGGCTGATGACCTGCCCTTCAGCGACGCCACTTTTGACGCCGTACTTATGGCCAATGTCCTGCATGATCTTCCGGATTATGGAGGCATTCTAAAAGAAGTGTTGCGGATCCTTAAACCGGGGGGCATTTACTTTCTGGTGGAATGGGACAAAGTAGAAACCGCATTTGGACCGCCGCTGGCTATCCGATTTGCCCCGGAAGAGCTGCAAGCATTGTTGCAGTCGTACAAGTTTGATGCTGTTCACACCATCGCTGCCCCATCCCCATGGTACCAGATGTCTGCCAAGAAACCCGAAGAATGACCTCCGGGTTTCTTTTTTTCTTACATTTGCCTTAATCCTTGCTCGTCATGGCGGAAATTCCTGTCCAAAAGCAGGATCATGCTTGAAACTAAGATGCGCGACACGCCAATAGGATCATAGTCTAGGGTTTTGCCCAGACTGGTGATATGCTCGTGGAAGAGCTGACTGTCCGACACCATCTCAACCAGAGACTGCAGCGCAGACTGCTGTGTGGTCCCCCATAGCGCCGCCACTTCCATTTCCTCGCCTTCCACAATGTCGTGGACATGTTCCGCGTGCACCAAGCCCAGACGCGCTCCCAACGCGAGCCACTTTACCAGGATTCTCTTGTTGCGGCGAAGGCGCTCCGCGAACACGACCCGCACTGGTTCAGGATATTCCGGACTAGGCTCCAGCGACTCATCCGGCATGTAGTGAATGACCAGGTCGGCAAAAGCCTTTTGTGGCTCAATGTAGCGCATCACATCGGGCCGGCGCCGCTCTATTTCCGCCAACACCTCCTGCGGAGTGTATCCGCGGGCGCCAGAGTCCCGCCGCACCTTCCAGCGCACGCGCAGGGCATTGTCCGTATCGAAGTACATCCGGAGATCCAGCGCTTCCCGCAACCGTTCCAGATACAAGGTGTGAAGTCCCTCGAGAATAATGATGTCTCGGGGAACAATTTCCTCCATAGCGCCAAACCGCCCGGTGGCATGGTCATAAGTGGGTTTCACAATGGCCCGCCCATGTCTCAGTGCCCACACATGGTCAACCAGAAGCCCTAGGTTGTTGGCTTTCCACGGATTTAGGGCAGTGATCCCGATCGCATTCCGTTCATCGCGGTCGAGCGAGTGGTAATCGTCCAGTGTCAGCACGGTAACCCGATCCGGCCCCAGTAATTCCTGCAATGCGGTGGCATAGGTCGACTTTCCAGCGCCGCTATCCCCCGCAATCCCGATCATAGTAATGCGGTGCCTCTTTGGTCCCATGTCAGTTCCTCCTATCTGTACCGGAAATTTCTCTCCGCGCTCTGCTGCGGTGTCTGTTCACTTCCCGCCGCCCCACGTTACGCGCGGCCAACAGAACCTGTCAGCCGGAGCTTGCTCTTCACCATCTCTTTAATCGCCTCGCGTCCCGGGCCCAAATATTTGCGTGGGTCATACACTGTTTCGTTGCTAGCAAGAATTTGCCGTATCTTTTTTGTAAATACCTCTTGATTGTCGGTGTTGATGTTCATTTTGGCAATGCCGAGACCGATGGCCTTCTGCACGTCCCCATCGGGAATCCCCGACCCGCCGTGCAGTACTAAGGGCACACCCGTTGCCTCGCGAATTTCCGCTAGCCTGTCAAAATCCAATTGGGGCGTTCCCTTGTAGCGTCCGTGAGCCGACCCGATTGCGGCGGCCAGGGCGTCGACATGGGTTTCTTCCACAAACCGCAATGCATCGGCTGGGAGGCACAATGTGGCCAGACGCTCATCTACTGTCAAGTCATCGTCGGTGCCTGTGATCCGTCCCAGCTCTGCCTCCACCTCTATTCCGAGAGGGTGGCACAACTCTACAACAGTTTTCGTCAAAGCAATGTTGTCTTCCAAAGGTAGGCGGGATGCATCGATCATCACCGAGGAAAATCCGTAGCGGATAGCCTTCAGCACCCATTCCAAGTTGGGCCCGTGGTCGAGATGGAGCATGACAGGGATAGTCGCCCGTTCTGCCGCTGTACGGCAAATGGCCACAGCGTAATCAATGCCCATGTATTTCAGCGCCCCTTCGCTGGCTCCAAGAATGACGGGTGCCTTTTCTTCCTCCGCTGCTTCGATTATCGCCTGGACAAATTCCAGGTTATTGATATTGATTTGGGCCACAGCATACCCTCTGTTCAATCCGTCGCGCAGCCAGCTGCCAAATGATGCGAATCCCACGGGTGGCCCTCCTTTCATCTATAGTGCTTATGCCTCTCTAAGCCCTCGGGATGACATCCTCCCAAGGGTTCATGATTTGGCATATTAGAAATTTTCAGCTATTTTTGTGTTAAACTTGTGACGGTCGGCGCCCTCTCCAACTCGACGACAACATTGTAAGCCCTTTTTGTGAACCACATCACAAGTTTTTCGATGAATTATCAGATAACAAATGTGAAATGCTTCTGTGCCAGGGTGAACGGCAAACGGTCCTGACGCCCGTCTGCCGAGACACCGCCACCGTGAGGGCACTTGGAGGAAGCCGCCCAAGCAGTTTTGACTGCGATGCAGGCACTGCCCTGCCGCATTTCGGGCCAGAACCTATAGAGCGCGAGTCTGCCCACCGTCAACGAACAAGCTGGCGCCTGTAATGTACGAGCTCGCCCCAGAGAGCAAAAAGGCTGCGGCTTTGCTGAATTCCCGCGGGGCGCCGTAGCGGCCCAACGGAATTCGGGAAGCTGCCTGGGCTTCAATGGCCTCCAGCGGCTTCTGGTCCTGCAAAGCCCGGTACTGGTCCAGCTCCTCGACCCGCTCTGTGGCGATTCGCCCCGGCGCAATCACGTTCACTCGGATCTGACGTTCCGCCATTTCAATCGAGAGGGATTTGGCCAAGGCGGCGACAGCTGGCCGCATCACATTGGAGAGAAGAAGCGAATCGATAGGCATCTTAATCGAGGAGGACGTATTGAACAAGATGCTCGACCCTGGCGCCATCATCGGGGTTAGGCCTTTGATAAGAAGAACGGGACCCCAAAGCAGACTCGTGAACGCGGCCTGCCAGTCATGAT
>JAKAAS010000086.1 GCA_021802225.1 Bacillota bacterium | reverse complement strand
CCCCTTTTGCTTGTTTGCTGACTGTTCAAGGCACCACGCCCCGAAATTATGGCGACGCCTGAGACTGTGTTATGCAACGTGTTACACGACATATATGTCGCGAAATATTAGTCTTTGGTTATTATACGTGACGAAATCGGAAGATGCAATGGGCCCCTTCGAAATTGTCAATCCGCGTGCCGGCCGCGGGATATGACGGTCAGGTCCATAAGGGTCGGGACTAGACTTTTCTAAGTCGTGTGGGCGGGTTCTCATCTGGGCGGTGCGTGACACATGGATAGCGGGAATAAAGATGGCTGTAACGGACAATTGCCAGTGGGAACTGGAGACACGCATCCCCAGATAAGTCAGGTAGCAGGCAACCAGCTGGAAGTTCTCGCAATTTGTGGGTAGTTGATGCTATTAGAGCGCGTCGCGGCAGCGAGATTCGCCTCATATCCTCCACCGGGATCATCTCACCTGACTTGTCTGGGGATGCCTGAGTGTGAGATCAATGTCGCCGTGAACTGAGTGGGGAGCGCGTCACGGCCTGCGGGCGGCCGTCTCTTGCCAAACATTCTCAGGCAAGTTTGTGTCTTGCCTGTCAATGCGGTGGTATCACAGTGTAGGGACTGGGGAACACTGGCGTTGGGCATTTCTGGATGATTTCGCACAGGGTGGATATTAAGCAGCCTCTTTCGGGAAGGCGAGAAGAACTGTCAGAAATGGAGAGAGACGGTAGAGGGATCTTACCGGATGACTACGCTTGGGGTTTGTATAGCAGCCTAGCCAAAAACCGGAAAACCGCGGCGTTGAGAAATGAGGCCGACGCAAAATTCGCGTCGGCCTCATTTCACGGTGATGCGAATTTACTCGGTTGCTACAATGTTGCTTTCCAGCACCGGACGCGTTAAGAGCGTCAGGAATAACGAGATTACGCTCGAAAGCCCTAAGGTAACAAGGCCGGCGAGGCGGAAGCCAGAGGGTATTAATGCGGCAAATATCGGGCCGCCTAACAAGGCTCCGACATTGAAGATTAAAAAGAGCCATCCCGTCACTGTTCCGGCTATCGAATCGTCAACGGAGTCCTGCCCCATGGTGGCCGCTAAGTCGACATATATTCCCCATCCCGCGCCGAAGGTGAACGTAAAGACAATGAGGGCGGAGACATTGCTAGATACGGCAAACATTCCCAGGCTGCCAATCATGATGAGAAATGCTGCGAGGCTGACGATATATTTGCGCCCAAAGCGGTCGGCTAAATAACCAATCGGGAAGGCGCAGATAAGTCCGCCCAGACCGCCCATGGATGCAACGGCGGCTGCCGTGCCAGGAGCTAAGGCTAAGCCTTTGAGCAGATAATCGGAGTAATAGCCAAGGTAGCCGAATAAGGCAATTCCGAACATGAAAATAGACCCCGACAATATCAGCACGTTGCGGTGAAAAATTCCTGCGAATCCGACGGTTCTCTTCTCAATTTTCTTGTACGTTGGCGGCAGCACCAAGTAGAAGGCAATCAGGGAGATGACGGCAGCTACGCCAGAAATGACGAAGGGAGTTTGATAATGGGGTAAAAAGGGCGTGATCAGCAAGGGTCCGGCAAACAATCCGGCTCCGAAAAAAACGGCAAAAGCGGACACTGCGCGTCCGCGGGTTTCGAAAAAAATGTCTCCCAGCAACGCGACGATGGCGGGCTGGAAAATGCCTACTCCAATGCCCACCAAGAATCTGGCTAAAAACAGCATAGCAGGACTGGTGGCATAGCCGGTCATGATGGTGAACACGGCAAAAATGACCACCGACAGAATAATGGTATATTTTACCGAAAACCGGTCAAAGAGATATCCGCCGACGATGCTGAATATCGCAATTCCAAGGGCAAAGCCCGTGCCGATGGAGCCTAGCAGCGCCACTGTCCCGTGCACGTTATGAACAATATAGGGGGACCCAAAGAAATACAATTCACTGTCAAATCCTTCGAGAAATGCGGGAATAGCAGATACCAGAACAATCAGCAGGAACCAGCCGAGGCTTTTGTGGGCTAAAGATCGTACGGTCGGGATGGATGAAGATTCATTGAGCGGGACGTTGGTGGACAATACTATCGCCTCCTCGGCTCTCAACTCTATAGTTGGGCCAGTTTTCTGACTATGCGTTGGATTCATATGGACCCAACTTGAACAGTGGTGAGATTTTCTGCTGATCACTAGAATAATCTGGAACGGATTATTGCAAATCAGGCCGGCAGAAGTGCCGCTTTCGGTCAGCGAACCCCCCGTCTGTCGCAATGTTCGGACATTGGAACAAAAAGACATGCTGCATAGAATCCGTATCGACTCGGTGGCTTTGCGCAAGACCCGATTAGTCTGGGGGTCAAAAAATCAACCCACGGCCTATTCCGTGCAGATGTTAGAGACAGGACGTGAATACAGAATTGAATTATTATGAAATCACGAAGCAATTCTGAGTATAATGATCCGCAGTGAGGAAATCAATATGGTGTAGAGAGTCCGTCCCTATTAATTGAGGTCGGTGTTTGCGGGCTGCTCTTGCCTTACTGTCAAACTGGATTGCAGATCCTTCATACTTTGTTGACACGGCTATGAGCAAGCGTGCCAGCGAAGAACGGGTACAGATTGGATTGGCATCGCCAATGGGCTTTTAACATGCGTCCTCCGATAAGTCAGGTGAGGTGATCCCGATGGAGGATACGGGGCGAATCTCGTGGCCATGACCTAGCTGTTTTCCTGCTGCCTGACTTATCTGGGGATGCATGTATTTTTTAATGGCGAGCCAGGTTTCCTGGCGAACGGCTCCGGAAGGTTCGGCTCCGGTCACTTCCGGGACGCACTGATTTTTACTAGGGGGTATCTTAGAGGCAGAGAAAGAGCGAGTTCAGGTCTGGCCCGCGGTGAGGGGAAGCCGCCAGGTTATGTGATGTAATGAAGCTTCTAACCCACTTCTTCCCAGTCTCGGAGTGGTGGCCGCATGAGAGCCAAGACGAGGCGGCCGTCACCTGTGATTTTTAGCCAAAGCCGGATCCACTGACTTCGAAAACTTGCGGCAGAATATTACCTGTTCTTTGTTGGCCCGAATGTGCCATCTGTCACCCTTGCAATATGGCGATGATATCGTGATAATAAAGTCGCGGTATGGCATGCGTAACAATGTCGTTCGGACCTGGCCGTTCACAAAGCGGTTCGCCACTGTGGCTGGTGGGCGGCCGCTTTTGACAACTCAGCGGAATTGTCCTGCAAGACGCCGGAAAAGAAGGAGTGCTGACGAAATGAGCGGAGGGCAGAACACTCTTCATCCCTATCAAGCACGTAAAGCCGCGCTCGCCACCAAGCATCAGAAAGAGCAGGTGATAGGCCCTCCATTGCGGGCGGCGGTGGGTCTTGAGCTGTATGTTCCTGAAGATTTGGATACCGACCTTCTCGGGACGTTCAGCGGCGAGGTCAACCGGCAGGGCACTCCCCGTGAGGTGGCCCTGCGCAAAGCACGCTTGGGAATGAGCGCCTCTGGGCTGACTTTGGGTCTGGCGAGCGAGGGCAGCTTCGGCCCCCACCCTCAACTGATGTTTGTCCCAGCAGATCACGAACTTCTTGTGTTCGTCGACGAGGATCGGAACATTGAAGTGGTGGAACAGATTCTCAGCCTCCAGACAAACTATGCTCACCATGAGGCGAGAAACATCGAAGACCTGACGGGTTTTCTTGCGGCGGCTCAGTTTCCGTCGCACGGCTTGGTGGTCAGGCCGAATTCCGGACTGCAGCCGGGACTGCTGTTCAAAGGAATTACAGACCTCCCGACTCTTGAGGACGCTTTGAAGCGGTGTGCGCCGGCTTCGGAAGACGGCCTGGCACACGTCGAGACAGACATGCGCGCGCACATGAATCCAAGCCGGCAGCGGGTGTTGCAAGAGCTCGCGGTAAACCTCGGCCACCGTCTGGCCATTCTTTGTCCGCAATGCCGAACCCCGGGGTGGGGACTGGTTGATGTGATCAAAGGTCTCCCCTGCGAACAGTGTGGGACGGAGACCGACTTGGTCAAAATGGAGGTTCATGGCTGCCCGCATTGTGAATACCGTGAAAGCTATCCTAGAAGCGACGGCCTGCGTGTTGCGTCTCCCGGCAGTTGCCCCTTTTGCAATCCCTAAATGGGCGCCGTCCCTTGTGACCTACTCTGGCCGGCATTGATGGCGGCGGCCAAGCAACAAGAAAGAAGCAGAGTGGCGGGGAATCGCCCTATCTTTGCATGCGGGACAGCCGGATTGCCGCGATCAGGGTCTGTCAAGAGCAGGGAGGCTCTATCTTGGGCGTTGCCGGGCGGGGGCTGCAGACCAGCCCCCGCCCGCTTGTTTGCGAGGAAGCCGGCGGTGGGGATAGCTGTGGACGATGGCCCATTTGGCGTAGTCTCAGTTATTTCACCGCTTTGCACTATTGAAGGGGTTGACGTGGTGGCGGGGATAATTCCCCGGGACGTCGTGGCCAGCCCATGTACGGCCAAGACCCGTCATCCGGGACAATTTCCACTGCGGCATGAGCCATTTGATACCAATCCTAATCCTAAACGAATCGGTTAATCCTCATTATGCGCGGGAAGGCGGGCTAAGAGCGTGCCGAGTGCAAGCAGGCCCAGCAGTGTGGCACACGCATTCCACGACGCCAGTGAGACTGTGGAAGCGAGGACGACTCCGTGGCGCAGGACCGCCATGAAAGCCAGGGCCATGAGCGGTCGCAAGGGCAGATGGTGGGTCCGCAGGGTCAGCGCTACCGTGTGCAGCAATTCAGCCAGCATCAGCAATAACAGCAAGGGGTCCAGTACCGACAAAATCTCCATATAGGACGGATCGCGCCACAAAATTCGGATGATATTGGAGACGATTCGGAATGATAAGGCCAAGACGCACAGGACGGTCAGCAGGTAGAGGCCGTCGGCCCCCCAATCAATAAGGTGGTTGACCCATTGGCGTATGGGTGATGCCATGGGAGTCATCATCTCACCTCCTGGATGAGTTGTTTGGCCCGGAACGTAATTTTGGCTCGTCATGTGGCAGCTCCTCCTGGATTTGGCGGCACGCATCAACTGCTGCAGCTGTCTGGCAGGGTAGTCATTCACAGCCCGCCGGATCAAGTTCGCCACCTTCGCAATAGCGGAGGTGTCCAAACTCCCCGGTGTTGCGACACTGCTTAATCCACTGATTACTTGGACACTTGCGAATAGTTTATGATTATGGGATTTAGCATATAGGTAAACGTATCATATGTAAAATATTATTTAAATTACTATGTCATAAATTTTTCTATATAATACGCATTTCGCACGGTAAAGGGCAGCGCGGGACTGTAATTTCCTGCCGCTAATCGAGGCCTTTCGCTGACCGCAACTTATCAAGCGGTTAGGCTGGTTGCAGCAGGACAGATCTCCGCTTGACATGCGATACAAAGTTCGTGATATTATGATCGTGATTAGTATAGCCATAAAATGTTGTTGATGGGGTTGGGCTGGAATGGCATGGACTCTGTGATTTTTTTACACGGGCGGGATCCCAATCACTCCCTGGCGAAACAGAGAGCAAGCGGGGTGCGCAGCCTCCTTCGGGAGGCCTTACGGCTTCCCATGGGTTCTTTGGGCTTCGACTGAAGTTTACAGGCAGGGACTCGGACTCTCTGCTCTCTTGCTCGGTGGCCAAAGAAAGGCTGGCAGCTGCCAGCCGGGCAGGGGTCAGCTAATCGGTGGCGCATGCCTTGGTGGCGCGGTCAGGGATTATCCGGGCTACAGCAGGGCCGCTAACACAGAATGTCAAGAAAGCTCAGGAGCCATGTTCATGCAAGGGGAGGAGCTTCACCGGCTGCGCTTAGCACTATGCGCTCAATGCCTTAAAAATGGTTCGAAGCAGTTCCACCTGAAATTCACGCTAAATTTCATTTCAACAATGTGAAGGGAGGATGACACATGGAACAAACAGGTCATAACGATCTGCGCATTCGCAGCATCGTCATCAGTGAGGGGGAAAACCGTGCGCCCAATCGGGCGATGCTGCGGGCCATTGGGTTTACCGACGAAGATTTCAAGAAACCGATGATCGGCATTGCCAGTTTATGGAGTGAAGTGACTCCGTGCAACATTCATATCGACCGGTTGGCTTTGCAGGCCAAACAGGGAGCCAAAGAGGGAGGGTCCAAGCCTTTAATTTTCAACACGATAACGGTCTCGGACGGTATTTCCATGGGCCACGAAGGTATGCGCTATTCACTGCCGAGCCGTGAAGTTATCGCCGATTCTATTGAAACGGTGGTCGGCGCGGAGCGATTTGACGGACTGGTGGCCATTGGCGGCTGTGATAAAAATATGCCGGGATGCATGATTGCCATTGGGCGATTGAATGTGCCCTCCGTATTTGTCTACGGGGGAACTATTGCCGCTGGAAAATCCAAAGAGGGCAAAGATATTGACATCGTTTCCGTTTTCGAGGCAGTGGGGCAGTACAATGCGGGTGATATTGACCAAACCCAGCTGCATGATATTGAATGCCGCGCCTGTCCTGGCGCTGGATCCTGCGGCGGTATGTATACCGCCAATTCTATGGCGTCTGCCATCGAGGCCATGGGGATGAGCTTGCCGGGAAGTGCATCGATTCCTGCCGAAAGCCCATTAAAAGATGATGACTGCCGCGAAGCAGGGCGGATGGTCGTCGATCTTCTGCGAAAGGGAATTTATCCCCGCGACATCATGACGAAAAAAGCCTTTGAGAACGCTATTACCGTCATCATGGCTCTCGGAGGTTCGACCAATGCATTCCTTCACCTGTTGGCTATTGCCCATTCCGTCAACGTCGAACTTTCTCTTGATGATTTTGAAAGAATTCGCAAACGTGTTCCGTATATCGCCGACCTCAAGCCTAGCGGGCGTTATGTGATGGAAGATCTTTACAGAGTGGGGGGTGTTTCCGCTGTAATGAAATCCTTGCTCGAGGCAGGGCTCCTGCATGGCG
>JAKAAS010000085.1 GCA_021802225.1 Bacillota bacterium | reverse complement strand
CTGAATCTCGGAGTGACAATAGGAAGTTTTTAGTTTCGGCTCCCTTTGGCTATCGCCCTATGGGAGCATGACCTGGGGCTGGATCTACATCATTGCATAGAACACTCGCCAGGTCATCCAGAACAGTGAAAGTGACACCAACATCGGACAAAAATGCTACGGGTTCTACCGTCCGGGTAATCATTAGAGGAATAATTCGCCATGGTCCCGATGTTGCAGGCGCGTGAAGCATTTGAGCCGTAGAGGCAATATTATCGCTAATGGCCCGGAATCTCAACAGTAAATTTTCAATATAGTGGTCATCGGTTAGAAATTTATTGACACGTTTTCGAATAGTTCCCGGGGAAAAAGCAAAGGACACATCTTTAACTTCGCAGACCCATATCCTACCACGGATCCAATCCCCGACCAAGAGATCAATCTCTCCTTGTATCTTCAAACCAAATGAATCAGCCTCATTAACTTCAATGTTGCGGCGGTGAACAAGTCCAAGCCCAGCAGCAATCTCGTCAGCCTCAACCTCTAATCGTCGGTTTCCTCTCTGTCGAAACTGGTTCAATGCATTTTGAACCGAGTCAGGGACATCTGAAGGCGGCCATGGAAGACGACCACTTTGAAGATACTGACTATAAATAAATTGGGTGGCCGCAATTATGCGGGGAATAATTATAACCTCACCATTAAAGTGTATTAATGGTCGTATTGCTAGCCGATTTTGTCTGTGTTCGATCTCCCAAGCAGGAATTCTCTCTTCCTTCAGTTTTTCAGGATAAAGACTTAAAAGGTGCAACGCCTGTATAATTTCAGATTCTGGTAGATGGGACCAATCCTTTGCTGCATTACAAAGTGCTTGCTCCGGGATGCTGACAACGCTATCGTCACCAGATCCATTCCAAGTTACTGCGGTACCCAGTATGGCGTTCAAGGCATCAATGCTTGTTCCACATTTCTCCGTCATCAATTCATTCACTCTGATTAAAGATTTAGGAAGCTCTGGCCTAAATTCACTAAGCGAAATGAATGCCGTACCTTTCCAGCCATTTCCTTCAGTTTCCGCAAGTTTTCTGTATTCTATAGGCGAGGAATATCTGCCTAGCCGTAATCGGTCCGCGCGATCTGCCCGATAGTAAGCTTCAAGATCACGTGACCGCGCCGCCCAATTTTCATCATGGGTTAATCTATTTTCATTTGATAGTAACTCCGTTACAAACAGTCCAAATCTGTTAATTTTGAGGCTCAATGTTCCCAAACCCCGTTCCGCACTTGCGACAGTCGTCTGAATATGAAGCTCGACCAGAACCATATCGACGACATAGGCGATATCAAATCGGTCCGGACAAACAGTTCCTCGGATATCCCTAACCAGCAGACGTTCCAGTAATACTTCCAACGGTCGTGTGGTCTGCGCTTCCTCTGGTCCGTCTAGAGCGTCAGCGAGCCATTTTTCTCCCCAAGGAGCCCTAAGTGCCATACCGAGTTCTTCTTTGACACGAAATCGTTCCCCATGCGCATCGTTAAGATGTTTGGCAACTTCCAATATTGCTGCATCTGACCACGTTTCAATAACTTTCTCAAGTTCTTCTTCAATCAATGGTAAAATTCTGTCCTTACAGAGGTTAATGGCCTCAATTCCCTGAGACTCTGTCGATTTAATATGAGCATCTCGCATGCGTTGTGCCAATAACCAATTCACATGACCCAACGTAGAGCGCGTTCGCGGAAGAAGAGATTGTCCTTGAACTGGTACCGCTAGAGTCATTTCACGAGATTCAATCATAGCCACAGGGGGAGCCGATTTCCATGACTCGATAAACAGGATCCATCGGTCATCTGAATCTTGGAAATCAAGCTTACTCAAAATCCCTGCAAGAGCCTCTCCGATTTCGCCATGGGCATCAACCGGTGCCTCCGCCAATTTTTTCAGCCAACGCGGGCCAAACACCAACTTAATTATTGGGCATGGAGCTGCAAGAGTAAATGCGGCTCGGATTAATTCGGATTCCGAATTGACTTCCGGTTTCTCTTCGGCAAACTCCACCCGCAGGATAATTGGTTTGTGACGAAGTTTGGCAAGAGCGTCTCTAACATAAGGAATGGTGGTAAATGTAATTCTGATACCGTCAGCTACGCCTACAGCAAAGTTCAAATCAAGCCGAAATTGTCCCAAAATCGGTGGTTTTGGTGACACCGTGATTAGAGGGGGAGAGGATGACACGAGAACCATATTTCCCGATGGATCCATCAAAGTTGCTTGTCCCGCGTTTTCATCAAGGCGAGCCCATGGCCAATAGCTTACCTCAGGGAGATGGGCATCACTGAGTGTACGTTCTATGGGTTCCCACTGGGTTGCACTGCTCCACAATTTGTCATCCGGGGTTGGATCGACGACCGTGACGACACGCTCTCGCGGCGCAAGACTCAAGACACCATATCGTTGCCAATGCCTCCAAATGTCCAGAAAGTCTACACTGATAAGATCCATAGGGTTTTGCAAGAAAGTCAAATCGATTAGGAATTGCCATAATAAGTCCATGTTGGTTTGGGCCGATTGGATATCGCGTACGATTGTGGTAAAATTACTGATGTGTATATAGGCACACGTTTGATGCCACGTGTTTTGCATAAGGATAGGGCCGCCATACAGCACGATTCGGCCCATAAGCGCGTCTGGTCCCCACTGTTTCTCATTGCCGAGTGTGTCCGTCACGTTCATTGTTGCTAAAACTGCATCAACCCCGTTCAATTCCCGCACAAGACTGGATTTGTCCAACCCGCTTGCTACTCCAAATACAAATACGTGACGCTTGTCTATAGCAATAACAATACCCAGTTGGCTTCCTAGCGGGGTAAGAGGACCAGCAACCGGCAACAGATTCAAAACTTGTTGTTCTGTATATGATTGTAAAGTATCGAGACTGTTTTGATCGGCAGAGGCTTCCGACGAAAAACGAGCCACAGCTGCGCTAATCGCATTAATTACTAAAGATGCTGGAATGGGAACGAGACCTAGCGTGAAGTTCACGGCCAACACTGGCCCCAGCGTCTGCACCATTGGTTCCAAATGCAAATGCAAAGATGATGGTTGAGTGGTCGCCCATGCCCATGCCTTGGCCGCACGCTCTGGATGTGTACATGACTGTATCCACTTATCCGAAGTATGATTGAGTTCTAAAACAACTTGAATTTCTTCATCTCTAATTGATTCAGGCGGGCTATCCATGGGCAATTGGTTATCTGAATCTAGGTCACATGACTCTTGCGACGCCCACACTGTCCCCAACTGTGCCATACGCCAATCCGCATAGGCCAGCGCAACCTCGATCATATCAGTTGCATTAAAACCTCGCTGCTTTAATGTGAAATCATCGATAGCCTCAGCTGTGGTTCGTAAAACGCCCAGGGTCTGCAAGGGATCCGTCAGGAGACCTGGATGTATGCGTAAACGTCTGCTTTCCACAGTGAAGCGCACTACATGCCGAGGGTCATATGGAACAAAGTCCTCTAAACGGCGGATTTGCGGAACAGTTTTCCGCACTGAGAATAATAACGTTTCCAATTCTTTTGGGGTCGCCAAAATATTCCCGTGGGGAGGATTTGTAAGAGCGCGAACCCATAATAGAATGATAGAAGAATTCCTTTGAGTCCAATATGCCGAATCACATGCTGTCGATAGCAAAGTAATAAGGGACATAGGGTCAAAACGTTTCAACGCCTTGTCTATCATGGCAAAACTTATGGCGGCGCTGTCAACTCTCGGAATTTTGTGCTTTAAAGATGACGGCTTTGTTTTGGGATGGGATTTATGTTTCCGCGCTTTACTCAATGGATAACTCCCTTCAAGGATCTGCTTCTATGCATCCCCAGATAAATCAGGTGGAACCCCTTTTTAGAGGGGAGGTCGAAGCCGACACCAATCTGGCGCGGACTTCAATGGAGGACATAGAGCAAAACTGGTGGCGACAGCGCCCCGAACGGGCGGTAATTCTTTGGATATTCGTGAGAAGTGCAGTGCTGTTCTCTGCTGTAGGCTAAGCATCCAGCCTTGACACCTTGCGGTAACTGGCTCCCGGATATTCGCCTCCGATTCGTCCGTACACGTCTCAATCTATACGGTTGTGCATTCACTCATCCTCTACGGAGGGCTTTTCAGGGCATCGGTAGAGGATCCACGACTCTTAGAGGTTCTTATGATGCCCCACGCGCCGTTCCTATCAGACCGTGGAGAGCAAACTGCTCTGCTTTGCTTAGTGACGGGCTTTCCCCGTCGCAGACTACTACGAGAGCTTCGTACCCCTCCGGATTTTCAGAGCCCGATCTCATAGCCGGGTTAGGTCACCCTGTTTAGGTTCGCCTGAACCAGTGCGGACGGTTGGCGAATACGACGTCGGCCATTTTCCGCTAATAGCGACTAGGTGGACGAGGAATATGTTGGTGGTCGCTGGTCACGTTGTCAACGCCATTCCCTGTCTATACGACGTTTGTAACCATCTTCTATCGCACATTTATCGTTCCCCCACCATTAATTCCCGTGCGCCATTTTGCTCCATCGACAGCCCAAATTCCTTCATTTGGCTCCGACGTGGCAGGACCACATCGAAGGGGAAAAGCCAAGGAAATTGCGCAATGTCGTGCCAAATTAAGCGTTCTTGGTAAGATGTTCGCAAGGCCACGTGAGTCAGAAAAGCTATAGCTACCGGCTCGTCAACCGTCTTTCGCGATGCCATCCGGTAGTGCCCCACTTTCACACGCTCTAGCAAATGCCAATCCACCCACATTCCCAAAATCATCTTCACCCCCACGCGGGTGCGTTCAGAGTCATCATACACACCGGCCATCCGTTGGTAAAGTTGCCGCGTGGTAAATCCTTCTTGGACAGCCAATAGGCGCCCGGCGGTACTGGCAGTCTCTTGATAAAAAGGATACGTGCCCACAAAGAGACCCCAATATCCCAGCAGGCGGTGCAGCCGCAATGTCTCGGACAATAGTGAACGCGAAGAGCCTTCTTGCCAACCTTCTTGGTTCCACAGCCGCGTCATAATGGTGGCCGCTTTTTTGCGTGCGACCAGTCCCCGCACATGTTGCCATTGCGGAATCAATGTGGCCGGCGAAATCTCCATACCCGCTGCCCATTGTTGGTAGACAAGCTCCAAATCTGCCCACCGAATTTTATGGTCAATGCCGACCCGCGGACTTGTCATGGTTCGATCATCACCACAGGCACGACCAGTTCCTCCCATCCTATACTGCCGTGGCTGACCACGTGGCTATTTTTCGCCACAAATGCCTCATGCGGTCGC
This sequence comes from Bacillota bacterium, assembly GCA_021802225.1. The sequence goes on along the minus strand of JAKAAS010000085.1, from coordinate 1,684 downwards.
GCGAGGACGGGAAACATCCCCGCAGGCAGTCCTGCCGTCCACGGCCAATCAATTCCCCAGGTTTCCTGAGGATTGCCGATTTGGCGCAACGTGGCCGACTCAAAAATTTCCGCTCGCTCTCCCTTGGTTTCCCCAAGTTTTCCATTTTGGGGTTTCCCTACGCCTATGGCTGGAGTATGGCCATGATCGCTAGTCAACACTAGATGATACCCCCGGTCCATAAGGCCCTCGATGATCCGCGGCAACCATTCCGTCTCTTGGATCCAATGACGTAGATCCATCAATATCTGTTTCTCCCCCATCTGGTTGGCATGGGCAAGGTTATCCGCCATATTGGCTACCGCACCCACCAGATGAAAATCGTGCTGATCCACCCACTCTAAAAACTCATTCGGCAGCATTTGATCCACCGTCTTATGATAACCGATTTGGTATTGCGCTTCGTGCTGGTCTTGCCAAAACATCTGCCAGGCTTTGGCTTCGCCTTGAGTCGAATAGGGTGAGCCCAAAAATTCTCGAGGAATACGTCCCGAAAAAATCGCTTGGCGAGAAATGCTTGTCAGACTAGGGACCCATGCAAAGGCCGCCTGTTCGTGAAGATGGTAACGGTCCAACGCTAAGAATTGTCGGATATAGACCCACTCGGGCAAACTCAGCCCGTCCATGACCAACAACACCCATTTTTCCTCGGTGTGGCGCGTATGTCCCATCCAGGCCGGAATATGATGGACCATTTTGGGCTGTGGCAACGCCGGCAGACTTTGCAGCAATCCGTAATCCTGTAAAACCCACGTATGAAAGGCCGCGTCGACGTTGGATATTTGAGCGATGGCGCTAGCATCATTAAAATATGAGGCCAGATAAACCGTGGCCACATCATAGGCCGTTTCCAGCCAATCCATGCCCACCGTATGCATGCGGTTTAATAAGTCTCCCACGTGTTCCACGGTGGGAGCACTCAGGACCACGGCATCCCGTTCAACATGGGTCTCGGCCCCCAAAGTATGCAGCCAGTAGCGCACTTGCCAGATCCACGGGCGGGTTTCCCCGGACAACTCCTGGCGCAGATGTTCTTGCCAATGGCATGGCGACAGGAGAAAGTCTTCCAGATCCCAAGAAACGTCCACCTGATGCGATGCGACCGCTGCCATCCACTGCGCCAAGCGCGGGGTTAACGCCCAAGGTCCTTGATGGACGCGGGTAATCAGAGCCGCCAAATCATCTGAGGAGTGAACCAAGAACGGGTCCACCGCGTACAATATTCGCACTATCGTGCGGCTTGTCTCCTCCTCGCTCATACGCGGTCCGGGTCCGTTGTGACCAGCCATCCACAACGCGTCATACGTCCGCAAATCCAACTCCCGAAGGACTCTGCTGTCATACTGGGCAAACAACTGGTCTAAAGTGAGGTACAGCGGCTCGTTGCGTTCGGTGATATCATACGGCATGTGCTGCAGATCAAAATTCGCTGAACGCACGAGCAGATGCGCCGTCACCGCCCCGCGGTCCCATACCCCGCGAAAATCCTCTTCATAGATCAAGCGAAATCGGATGGGATCATCATAGGTGAGGACCATGATATCCGCTTCCCGTAAAGCGACCAGCAACTGCTCGTCCAGCAAAAGTCCGTCCGGATCGGAGGCCACCATCACACGGCTCAGGCGTGCCAGGATTTTCCGTTGCA
>JAKAAS010000084.1 GCA_021802225.1 Bacillota bacterium | reverse complement strand
TGCCTACCGCATTCAAAGAGGGCGCAGCTATGTGAGGCACCAGGCCGTACTAGACTTGCGCGTGCGGCCTGGCTCGGTAGAGGCGCTGGTTCAGGGAAGCGGGGCAAAACCCTATAAAATTGCGATCACCGTCAAGCCTCTGGAGCCGGATGCCTGGCAGCGCATCATCTCCGCCTCGGGTGGCGCCATCGACTCACTGTCAGAACTTTTGGAAGGGGAATTTCCCAAGGCGCTGGCTGATCTCTTTACGGGCCATGACGCGGGGCTGTTTCCGTCGCCCAAAGATATCGCCCTGCGCTGCGACTGCCCGGATTGGGCGGCGATGTGCAAACATGTGTCGGCTGCCCTGTATGGAGTGGGAGCCCGCCTGGATGACAATCCGGGCCTCTTCTTTGTCTTGCGGGGCGTTAATGTGGAGGATCTGATTTCCCGGGCCGTGTCCGAAAAATCCGCCAAACTCCTGGAGAAGTCCGGAACAAAGAGTCGCCGGGTGATCGAGGAGCCCGACCTCGAAACACTATTTGGCATTGAGCTGGATGATGAGAGTCATAGACCCGACGCCTGAAGGCGGGGCCCCGGGAAAAGCCCAACGATGACCAGTCTTAGCGGCTGAGAGCAACAAGCGGCTCCTTTCCTGCGGTGCTTCCCCAGCCTCAGGCACTCTGGTCCTCCGCAAACGCGGAACATGATCAGCCCCTTACAGGGCATCATCAGTCTATTGCGGCGAGAAAACCCCGTCCTTCAGGGCGGGGAGGAGCGCCGCTTCCCCCTTTCTGTGCGAAGAGATGCCACCCATAGCCATAGCCGTCTGCCCGCTGAACGAGTGCGCAGAAACGATGCGAGATGCCTTGGACTAGCCCGTATCCCGTCTGAATGTTGAAATGGCCACTCGCGCGAATGGCGACGCGGCCCCGGTAGGTGCCGACCGTCTTGCCGGTAGTGACCACCGCCTTGACCCATCCCCGGTCGGGAAGCCGAAGGCGCTCTTGCTCCGGGTCAGTACCCCCGCGGGAAGCCGTATCGGTTCAGACGCGTGCGCTGATAGCTCCCGCGTCCGGTGGCGAATACCGCCATTTTCCTGTCTCCTATGCGCCCTTACGGGCCTTGTGACGTGGGGCTAACGCCCCGTCTCCCCTCGGGAATGTCGGCCACCGGCTCCACCCTTGCGGGTGCAATGCAAACCTTCGGCGCTTTGCCTTTCGTCCGCATGCTCCGCACTTTCCATGGTCCGGGACTGAGGAAGCATCCCGGAGTGGATCTTGACGTTGGGGCTTTTGTCACACCATCCCTAGGGCACGCACACATAATTTTCCGCACAACAACAACCCCGGTCCTTCATATGGGTACACGTGGGGGGGGCTTTCGGCTCTTTCTTTGCCTTGTTCTTCGGTCAGTCCCACGGACGCCAGTGCGGGTTAAGTGAAAGTTCCAGCGGTCACGGCTGCGAGATCAAGTGTCTTGGCGGGAATACTTCGTGCCGGTAGGATTTCGGATGGGAAAATCGACAATCCGGACCTTGTGGCCTTCTGTGACCAGCTGGTAATGCTTCATGGCTCGCCCAATTCGGCACCGGAAGGCAGCAGGATAATATCGGGATGATCCGATTTCTGTAGGGGCACTGGCCTCTGTATGAACGAGAAACCGTTGCTAGACTCGAGGCTATGCAATTCCCCATGATCTATTGTTATATTGCAATTTTATGTTATATTTAAGTCGTTGTATTTGTAAAAGAAGCCCTGAAACCCGTATTGCTTATCACGGGACGCCACACCGACCAAAAACAAGCGCACCGCGGATGTGAACCGTAGTGTCTATATATAAACGGGTAACCGATATTTCTTGAAAATATATTCCTGTTAGTGTCGACACGAAAATGGCGCCGTGGCTGAACCACGACTCGGGGATCTCGTAAACACCATCATCGCCCCTGGGACGGAACTTAGCGGCCACTCCGAGTTCTGACCGTGAACTGGCTTACGGTGAAGAAGGCATCGCGACAGTTAAAATTGCCTTACCGGTCGATCCGGCGAGGTGGATGTCAAACGAACGCGCGGCACCGCATTGCGTTATGGAGACTGACGGGATGGACGATGAATTGATAGAAGGAGGGCTATGGGATGACCGTGGGATCGTCGCTAGGGAATGACGATGCCGTCTTCGTGAAGACGGTGCATTATCTGATTAAGAGTCGCAATCTCCTGTGTCGCGGATGGGAAAAGGAGACGGATGATCCGCCATTAACGCACCAGGTTTTTCGTGTCCTCTTGGATCGGCATGTGGCGGTGGTGGAAGCCCTATGCAGGTATTGTGAAGAGATTCCCGGCGGCGGGCGATGGCTGGATCAAGCTATCCGGCAGGTCGTTCCCCTACGGAAATGGCTCGACAGTGGACGGGACGCTCCCAATGGACACCTCATGCGAAAAATTAGAACCTTGGCACATGCAGAGGATACGGTGCTGTTGCCAACGGCGACCCTTTTGATGGGACCGGATGACTGGCACAACCTGAATACCGTGGTCGAGCAATTGGAGCAAGCGCTTCCCGATCTCCCGGCGCGAATGACGAGGGTGTTGGGGAGGCACGTATGAACGCCCCGGGGCAGCCGGGTTTGGAGCCCACGTGGACCACTGGCGCCAAGACGGCGGTGGGGACGGCTATCTCGCCGACATCGCGGGTATGGTTTACGATAGCCCACGGCATTATTACAGAGGTGTATTATCCGCGGTTAGATAACACGGCCATCCGGGATGCACAGTTTCTGATCCGCAGTCGGGCCGGCGAATTTTGGGATGAACAGCGTGATCTGCGCCATTCCATCCGGTATCTGACCGATGACGCCCCGGCATTTGAAATGATCAGCGAAGAACCGCATGGCCGATTTCGTCTGATTAAACGCATTGTGACGTGGACCCAAGGCCACGCCTTAGTTCTTCGGGTGCGGTGGGAATGGGGGCCGGGCGAAAATCCCGAAGATTATCGCATCTTTTGGATGGTGGCACCGCATTTGGAAAACCAGGGTCGAGGCAATTGCGGGCGGACGGCGAAGCTACGCGATCGAGATGGAATGGTGGCCTGGTGCAAAACGACCACGTTATGTCTTGCTGGCAGTGTCCCTTTCCGGGATCGCAGCATCGGCTATGTGGGCCAGTCGGATGGATGGCAGTTGGTGCATCAGAACCAATGGCAATCGTTTGACGAAGCCTTGGATGGCAATATTGCCCTGACGGCGGAATTGGACCCGACGGTTTCGGAACAAACGTTAGTGCTGGGCTTTGGCCGAACATTATCTGAGGCGGCTTTTACGGTGGAATGGGTGCTGCTAGAGCCTTACGCGCAGATTGAAGCACAATATCTGGAGGAATGGCGGGCTTATTTTGCCACGTTGTCGGGCTTGGTGCCTCCGGATCATCCGCGCGCCCGGGCGCAAAGGATCGCTGCTATGGTCTTGCGGGTGCACCGCGGCAAACTCTTTGCGGGGGGGATGATTGCGTCATTGTCTATCCCGTGGGGGGAAGGGGCGGGCGATGGAAACCTGGGTGGGTATCATCTGGTCTGGTCTCGGGACATGGTGGAAGCAGCGCAAGCATTGGCGGCGTTGGGGGATTGGCCGGGGACCTTGGATGCCTTAAAATACCTGTGCGCCACTCAAACGGCCGATGGGTCGTGGCCGCAAAACTTCTGGCTCGACGGTCAGCCCTATTGGTCGGGTTCCCAACTCGACGAGACAGCCATGCCGATTCACCTGGCCTATCGTTTAGCTCATGTCGGGTATCTGGAGATTTACCCTGCTGCCTATACGATGGTGCGTCAGGCGTTAAGATACCTGGTGCGTTATGGGCCGGTGACGGATCAAGATCGCTGGGAAGAGAATGCCGGATATTCGCCATCGACCATGGCCACCTGCATTAGCGCCCTGGTACTCGGGGCCGACGTCATGCGCCGTCACGGAGAAGCGGAACTTGCTGAGTATGCGGAAGCGGTGGCCGATTATTGGGCAGATCAAGTGGACACTTGGACCTTCGTGGAAGACGGCGACCTTTTGCCCGGTCGACCCCGCTATTATGAGCGGATTCACCCCGCGGGGGTGGTGCCGGAGGAGCATGCCCATCGGGCCATGCTATCCTTAGCGAATCAAGCCTCGGAGGCAACCGTATGGCAGCGCGATCAATGCGTGGTGGATGGCGGCTTTTTACGGCTGGTGCGCTATGGACTGCGGTCCCCCACCGATCCGACAATCACCGATACACTGGTCGTGTATGATACCCTCTTGAAGACGGAGACCCCTTCAGGGCCGGTTTGGCATCGGTATAACGGAGACGGGTATGGGGAACCGGATGATGGGTCACTTTATACCGGATGGGGCCGCGGCAGGGGGTGGCCGCTCTTGACTGGAGAACGCGGCCATTATGCCTTGGCGGCAGGCTATGATGTGACGCCCTATCTCGACGCGATGGAACGCATGACCTCCGAAGCCGGCCTGTTGCCCGAACAAGTGTGGGATGCGGCGGATATTCCCGACCGGGAACTCGTGCGAGGGCGTCCTACCGGATCGGCTATGCCGCTGGTGTGGGCCCATGCCGAGTATGTGAAGTTGCTGCGCTCGCAGCAGGACGGGGCCGTATGGGAAGAATGGCCGTTGGTACGTGCCCGCTATGGGGCAGGGGTTGCCAACAGGCGCGTATTCTGGCGTTTTGCCCATCAACGGCACACTTGGCCGGCGGGCACCCGTTGGGTGCGCATTGCCGTCGACGGACCGGTGGAGATCATTTGGACGACAGACGCGTGGTTGACAACCCAGCACACGGTGGCGCGCTTTAGCGACATTGGCTGGTATTGGGCCGATCTCCCCGTGCAGGGAGTGGACCGGATGGAATGGACATTTTACTGGACCGATACGCAGCGATGGGAGGGACGGAATTGGACGATGACTCTTACTGCGTCGGGAGTGACGAACAAAGCGGACGGGACGGTCGTCTAACGCGCGGGTGATCAGTAGATCTGCGCACAACACCAAGGAGCGTTGCTTATGAGTCCTCAGGAATTAGATCAATTATCTATCAATACCATTCGAACTCTGGCCATCGACGGCGTGCAAAAAGCCAATGCTGGCCACCCTGGTCTTCCAATGGGCGCAGCGCCGATGGCCTATATCTTGTGGACCAAATTCCTCAAACATAATCCGCACAACCCGTCATGGTTCAATCGGGACCGCTTTGTCCTCTCGGCCGGCCACGGTTCTATGCTGCTGTATTCCCTGCTTCACCTAACCGGCTATGATGTGTCTGTAAAAGATCTTGAACATTTTAGGCAACTCGGCTCCAAGACCCCCGGCCATCCAGAATATGGCAAAACCCTTGGCGTTGAGACCACGACTGGTCCTCTCGGACAGGGATTTGCCACTGCGGTGGGCATGGCCATGGCAGAACGCTACCTGGCTGCCCGTTACAATAAACCAGAGTTTCCGCTTATCGGGCACTACACCTACGCCATTGTCTCCGATGGTGATTTAATGGACGGATTGGGCGCTGAGTCAGCATCGTTCGCCGGTCATCAAAAATTAAGCAAACTGATTTACCTTTACGACGACAACCATATTACTATTGAAGGCAGTACGGATCTAGCATTCTCTGAAGATGTTCTAGCCAGGTTCCGGGCTTATGGTTGGCATACTGATCGCGTGGAAGTGGGCACCGACCTCGACGGGATTGAAGCAGCCATCCACCGTGCCCAAGGCAAGAACCTGCCATCGCTTATAGCCGTGAGGACCCATATTGGCTATGGCAGTCCCAATAAGCAGGACAAGGCTTCAGCACACGGATCTCCTCTCGGCGTGGAGGAAGTGCGCCTGACTAAAGAAGTCTATGGTTGGCCTGACAACAAAGCCTTCTATATTCCGGATGAAGCTCTAGCACATTTCCGCGAAGCAGTGCCCAATGGGCAGGAATGGGAAGCTGGCTGGAATCGCATGTGGAAGGGTTACCAGGACAAATATCCCGATTTGGCGGCGGAACTTTCCCGCGATCTCACACGGGAACTGTCGAAAGATGTGTTCAGTGATTTGCCGGTCTTTAATGAAGGCGACATGGTGGAAACCCGCGCCGCGTCGGGGCAGGTCATTAACGCCATCGCGCGGCATTTTCCCGATTTGATTGGCGGGTCTGCAGACCTCGCTCCCTCCAACAACACCCACATCAATGACGGCGGAGATATTTCCGCAGCCGAGCCGGCTGGCCGTAATTTACATTTCGGCATCCGCGAGCACGCCATGGGCGCTGCGCTGAATGGCATGTCGCTGCACGGGGGCTTGCGCGTCTATGGTGGGACATTTCTTATCTTCGTCGACTACATGAAGCCCGCTGTACGACTCGCCAGTTTGATGCACCAGCCTGTCATTTACATCCTGACCCACGATTCCATCGGGCTGGGCGAAGACGGTCCGACACATCAGCCTATTGAGCAGCTGGCATCGTTGCGGGCGGTGCCGAATATCCTGGTCATTCGGCCAGCGGACGCCAACGAAACCAAAGAAGCATGGAAGTTAGCCCTGCGTATAACAGATAAGCCCATCGCGCTCGCGCTCACGCGCCAAAAAGTTCCAACCCTGGATCTGAAAAAGGCACAGAACCTATCACGTGGCGCCTACATATTGGATCAGAATTCGGAGGCTCCCGATATTATCCTGATGGCTTCCGGTTCAGAAGTGGGCATTACCCACCAGGCCTATTACCAACTGGTTGAAGAAGGCCACAAAGTTCGGATTATCAGCTTTCCCAGCTGGGAGCTATTTTCAGCCCAGCCGGAATCCTATCGGAAGGAAATATTGCCGCCGTCCGTAACCCGCCGCATTGCCGTAGAAGCACTCTCGACGATGGGATGGGCCGATTTGTCGGACTGGATGGACAAATTATCGGCATGACTACTTTTGGTGCCTCTGGCAAAATTGAGGATCTCATGCCGCATTTTGGATTACCGCCAAGCACATCACC
>JAKAAS010000083.1 GCA_021802225.1 Bacillota bacterium | reverse complement strand
TTCGGAGCGGATGATTCTCCTGCGGGTAGTGGATTCGAAGTGGATGGAGCATCTAGATGCGATGGACAATTTGCGCGAAGGTGTCGGCCTCAGGGCCTACGGTCAGCAGGATCCTCTTGTGGAGTATAAAAAAGAGGCTTATGACATGTACCAGAACATGCTGGGAGCCATTCGCGAAGAGGTCATCCGCATGATGTTCCACCTCCAGATTTCTCCCCAGCAGCCGTTGCCGACGATGGAACCCGTGGCTACGATTACGGAGCAGGAGCCGCACCGTCCATTTCAGGTGATCCAAGGCGGACAGGGAGCTCAGCCGCAAGCGGCGAAGAACGGACAGCAGCCGCAGCTCGGACGCAATGATCCCTGTTGGTGCGGAAGCGGAAAGAAATACAAGAAGTGCCACGGGGCCAACGAAGAATTACAGTAAACAGGGGGCTACACGACGTGTTACAAGATGATCTAGAATTGCTGCGCACCGAGATTCACCAAATTATTGATCGCATAAGGGGGTCTCTTTGACTTCGAAGAACGCGAAGTCGAGAGCGAGCGCTTAGAAATGGTGATGTCGTCGCCAGATTTTTGGAGCGACCCGCAACGAGCTGAACAAGTATCGAGAAAGCTGCGGCTGGTCAAAGGGCCGTTGGATCATTACCGCAGTCTTCAGGGCAAAGTGGCGGACTGGGATGATCTGGTGGACCTGGCCCTGGAAGAGAATGACCAGGAGGTCCTGAAAGACCAGATCAAAGAGGCGCAGACATTGCTGGTGGAGTCGCGGGCCTTTGAGCTCACACTGATTCTGCGCGGGCCCTACGACCAGGAAAATGCCATTGTCTCCCTTCATGCCGGCGCCGGCGGGACAGAGGCACAGGACTGGGTGTCCATGCTGCTGCGCATGTATTTGCGCTGGACGGAAAAGCACGGCTTTAAGGCTGACATCATTGACTCGCTGGAGGGAGAAGAGGCGGGATACAAGAGCGTCACTCTGGAAATTCAGGGGGACAACGCTTTTGGGTTCCTACGCCCAGAGCGCGGAGTGCACCGTCTGATCCGGATTTCGCCTTTCGATGCCTCAGGGAGGCGCCACACTTCCTTTGCCTCTGTCGAGGTGTTGCCTGACATTGAAAACGACGAATCGATCGACATCCGCCCGGATGATCTTAAGGTGGACACGTTTCGCGCCTCTGGCGCCGGGGGACAGCATATCAACAAGACCGACTCGGCGGTGCGGATCACGCATTTGCCGACGGGGATTGTGGTGGGCTGCCAGTCCGAACGCTCGCAGCACTCGAACCGCGAGACTGCGATGAAAATGCTGCGCGGCAAGCTGGCGGAGCTTCAAGAGAGGAAATGGGAGGAGCACATGGCGGAACTGCGGGGAGACCAGGCGGATATTGGCTTTGGATCGCAGATCCGCACCTACGTGTTCCAGCCGTACAGTGTGGTCCGCGACCACAGGACCCGCTATGAGGTGCCCAATGCCCAGACCGTGATGAACGGGGAGTTGGATGGATTCATTGAGGCATTCCTCCAGCAGGAGGCCCGGGGGGCGCTGCAGCCTGAGGATAACGGGTGATGAGTCGCTTTATCCAGGTGCTCGCCGCCGTTGTGATTGTGCTAGGGGGACTGCAATGGGGAGTGCCCCGGTGGGTATCGTCGAAGGCAGCGGCCGTCATGGCCAAATCGGATGGCGGCGTCACCCCTGTGGTGGAGATGACCGCGATTCCGTTTTGGATCATTTCTCAGGGCCGGTTTCAGGACGTATACGTGGATGCTAGAGGAGCGACCGTTGACGGGCTGAAGGTGGAACAGACCGTTGTCAATTGGCAAAATGGCCAGGTGTCTGTATCCGCGCTGGAACGCGATGCGCTCGTCGTGCAAAAGCCGGGGCGCATGGCCGTGACGGTGGTGTTGGACGGTCCGGCTCTCAGTGCTTTTTTGGCCAGGGAGGGACCGGTCAAGAACCCGGAGGTCACCATCTCATTGGGCGTGATGACCATTAAAGGGCAGATCGTGTTAGGGGGGGTCACTCTGCCTCTGAATACGCAGGGCACTCTGTCTGTGTCAGCGGACAAAACGGCGATTGTCTTTCATCCCACCTCAATCGACGGCATCCAGCTGCCGCTTCTGACAGATCTGCAGATATTTCAGATCACGTCGCTGCATTTGCCCGTGCGTCTTGCGATCCAATCGGTCACACTGGCCAAAGACCAACTGATTGTCAAAGCGGGGACCCCATGAATAACAAGCGAGCAGTCTTCATTGACTACGGCATGATGGTGCTGGGCACCGCCATCACCGCGGTGGGCATTAACAGTTTCTATGTGCCGGCGCGGATTTCCGATGGGGGCATGTCCGGTATCGGCATTATTTTGCTTTATGTGCTGCATATTCCTTTGTGGGTCACGCTGACGGTGCTGAATCTGCCGCTCTTATGGCTCAGCAAGAAGCTGTGGGGAAACCGGGTGGGGACGCGCACGGTCTTTGGGACCCTGATGCTGTCGGTGATGGTAGGGGTCGTGCACTTTGGGGCTATGACGCACAACATCTTGCTGGCCACCGTGTACGGCGGGCTGCTTTCCGGGGTAGGCCTGGGGCTGGTGTTCCGCGCCCGGGGCACGACAGGCGGCAGTGATGTGATTGCGCGGCTCGTGATTCGGTTTTTGCCCCTGACGATGGGGCAGGCCATGATGGCTGTCGACTTCTTCGTCATCGCCGGGTTTGGCGTGATTTTCAATCCCACGCTGGCAATGTACTCACTGATTGCGCTGTTTATTTCTTCCCGCGCCATCGACGTGGTGCAGGAGGGGGTCAGTTATGCCCGAGCCTTCACCATTGTCAGCCGCGACCCAGATGCCATCGCTGCCAAAGTGCTGGCGACCATGGACCGGGGGGTGACCCGGATTGGCGCCTATGGGGAGTACACGCAGGAACCGCGCGAAATTTTGTATGTCGTGGTGACCCGCTCCGAAGTCAGCACCCTCAAAGACCTGATCTACAGTGTCGACCCCCAATCCTTTGTGGTGGTGGCGACCGTGCATGAGGTGCTGGGCGAGGGCTTTCGGAAGCCTCCGCTGGAGTCTTAGGACGGGACTTAGCTGGGGGCTGTCTGGCGGGAGGTGCGGCGGCCAAAGCGCCAGTATCCGTGGGCAGTCAGTATGGCCACGAGACCTGTCGCCGACAGCCACCAGACGGGTCCCTGGGTGAGCAAAAGCCCTCCAGCGAGCGGTCCGAGCGCTGCGCCAGCGCGGTTGGCCAAGCTGAAGAACCCCATATAGCGGCCGCGCAGATCTTCCGGGGCCCGCTCCGCGACCCAAGCCGAAGCCGCAGGATTGATGACGTTTTCTCCGAGAGTGATGATGAAGACCGCGACCGCAAATACCCAAAGGGCATGGCCTGAGAGCATCATCCAGAAACCCAGCGCGTAGAACAGCACGCCTGCGGCCATGAGGGTGAGTCTGGAGGCATTGCGGGTGATGCGGGTAATGGGAATTTGCAAAAGGACGACGAAGACCGCGTTTTCGGCGGCCAGATACCCGAATACGCTGGGCTGGTATCCGAGGTTGATGTGAAGATACGCGGGAACCACCATGAACAGCTGCGAGTAAACGAGGGCGGTCAGGGCCCACAACACCGAGAACTGCACAAAAGAAGGGTCCCGCAGTATGTCGCTCATGCGCCCAGGCGTCCGCGCCCCTTGCAGGTTCTGGGGGCGCGTTTCGGGGATGGCGAAAAAAATTACCGCAAAGAATACGAGCATGGAGAGTGCGTCCAGTGCAAAGATCCAGAAGAAGGAATGGTCTGCCAATAGTCCTCCCAGCATCGGGCCGATGATGATGCCGGCGTTGGAGGCCATACGCATGAGACTATACGCATAGTTCAAGCGGGGGCGCGGCACGATGTCCCCGACCATCGCCATGGAGGCAGGCTGAAACAACGGCACAAAGAAGCCCATTAAGCTCAGCAGACTGATGAGCGCCCAAGAGCTGTGCATGGACCCTACAAAGAACGTGACTGCGGCGCCCAGCAACAACGACGCCAGCATGACCCGACGGCGCCCAAACCGGTCGCTCCAGACGCCTCCTACCAGGACAGAAAGGACCTGGGCGCCGCCATAAAAGGTCATGACAATTCCCACCGTGCTCAAAGCGGCATGAAGGCGTGCCGCCAGGTAAATGGTCATAAAGGGAAAGACCAGCGAATTCCCCACCAGATTGAAGAAGCGGCCGATCAGGAGGATATAGAAAATTCTGGGAATGTCAGGATCCCTCGAAAACAACCATCAACACCACTTTCTCCAAAGGAATTCGCCGCGGGTGACTGCGGTGTTTGGCCTCGAATTGCCCGGTCTCTCCCGGGGTCCCAGTTTTTACGCGTGGATTCGTTAGACTATCATACATCAAGCTGCGGACTGTGGATAAGATGAAAGAGGGCTGCGGCAAAACACCCATGGGGGAAATTATTTCTGGCCGGCTTACGCTTGGTTTTGAGTTCGGCAACACGGAGGAGTGAGACGGCAACGGGCGGCGATCTGGCACAGAACTTGGTGGGGTGGCGCGCACTGGGGGAATGATTCAGTGCTCTCGAGCTTGTGGCCGCAGGCCCCTGGGCATTGGAGTTGGCTCGAATTCACTCTATAAAGGTGATGCCGTCTCGGTGCTGGAGCACTGCCAGGCTCAGTTCTGACGGTGGGATATGGTCAAGAAAGACGATCGGATCAAGGCATGCCGCCACAGTCCGATTTTTCCTATCTCCTGAACCCGCTGCGCCCCCCCGCCTGCCTGGATGGGGCCATGGATGCCGCCCTCCGTACCGACTCCACCGCATGGGGCAGCCCCGGGGATGTGTGCCAGCGAGAAGTAGGGATTGAAAGCTTGCGGCGGAAGCACACCGGCAAGGTCGCACCCGCGCAGGCCCCCGGATGATTTGTGAACGCCTGCGCGTGCAGGCTCAAACCATTGCCCCGCGGCGGCGAAAATCATTCCTATGCTCACGACAAGGAAATTAAGTTTGGGTACAATGGGAACGCAACGATTAGCCGCTATGGAAAAGTTTGGGGTAACAAGGAGACGAGGGGGGACGAGAAATGATCGCACGGGAATTGATGACGGTAGAGGTGATTAAGATTGATGCGTCAGCCACGATTGGCGAGGCCGTCAAGCTTTTGCGCGAGCACACTATCAGCGGACTGCCTGTAGTGGACAAGGAGGGGCATCTCATTGGTGTGATTACCGGAGGGGATGTGCTGCGGGCCATTCAGCAACGCGCTCAGAAAATCTACCACTCGCTGTTCGGTCCTACGCAGGTTGTCATTGACGAATCCGTGTGGCGGGAGGACAGCCACCGTCTGCTCGTCCTCCCTGTCGAAAAGATGATGAGCAAGGGCGCGGTTACGGTTCAGCTCAATACCCCTGTCGGGGAAATCGCGGACCTCATGCTGCGCCAAAATGTGCGGCGCGTCTTTGTGATCCATCAGGATAAATTGATGGGCATCATTACCCGCAACGACATTGTCCGGTGGCTCGTCCGCCATGTAGGCGATGTTAAAATAAAGTAGACATATATTATCTAATAAGATAGAATGCTATTATGGAACAGGAAGAATTTCTCTCGATTGGAAAAGTGGCAAAGCGTTTAGGTGTCAGTACTCAGACCATCCGCCGATGGCAGAAAGACGGAAAAATCCAAGAGTTACGATCGCCCACCAATCGACGCCTCTATAGCGTGCGAGAAGTCCAACGGATTATGGGAATATGCCACGCGGAAAATGTTGTGATCTATGCCCGGGTATCATCGGCGAAACAAAAGGCCGACGGTAATTTAGAGCGACAGGTCGAACGGCTGAAAGGGTATGCTGCGGAACATGGGTATGAGGTCTTGCGTGTTTTTCAGGAGCAAGCATCAGGCATCCATGAGCATCGCAAACAGCTTCAACACCTGTTGACCATGGCGGAACACCGGGAGTTTCAACGCTTACTCATTGAATACCCGGATCGTTTGGCGCGGTTTGGCTATCGATATCTCGAACGATTTTTACACAGCTATGGGGTGACGATCGAAGCCACCCACATTAAGGAATCGAAAACCTCTCAGGAAGAATTAACCGAAGATCTTTTGATGATTATTACGGTATTCTCTGCCAGACTCTACGGCAAACGGTCACAGGAGTTTCGTCAGAAAACAAAAAAACTGATGGTCGAGATGAAAGAAGGTGAGTCCTCTGGCGATGGTCATGAAGACCGTCAAGTTGGGGATCCCTAAAGCAGTCCACGCGATTAAACGCAGGGCCATGACGGATACCCAGGAGTTATACAACCGCGTGATCCAATTCTATATGGAGTTCTTTGTGGCCCATGTGGGCATTTTCGAGGAAAAAGTGCCATACACCAAGAAAAACGGGAACCCTGCGGAACGGAACTGGACCGCCCAAGAACTGCTCACCTTCGCGGAACGACACACGTTATCAACAGAGGCCCATCCTGAACCGCTGATGCCGCTCATCAGCGCGATGCCGCAAGCCGAAGGCATGCCGACAGGATTGCGCCGTGCTGCCATCAATCACGCGAGTGGCAAGGTGAAAGGCTGGCACATCCTCCATACGCAGTGGGAACACGGCGGCAAGAAAGGGGGTGAACCGCAGCTGGGTGAACCGAACGAGCCGGTCACTTTCTACGCCGACATGGTGGAGTATCCCGATGTGGATCTGTTGCCGCAAGTCACGGTCCAACATGCCTTTATCGCCGTCACACTCTGGATGGGAGGTGCCTGGCAAAAAGTTCCTGTGCCCATCACCTTGCCCCCATACGCTCACGATGCGTTGTTAGCCGCGCAAGCGGAGCGTCAACGCATCCGTGCGGAAAAGGCCCTGATCACCGCCCGAAAAGCCCCGAAAGAACCGTGGACCGCGGAAGAACGGGCGACCGTGCGGCCCAAGGTTTGGGTCACACTCTCCCTGTCTCTTTATGTCCGCCGCGACACACGCTATCCGGGCCACCTGCGCTTTGCCTTGCATGTGCCGATG
>JAKAAS010000082.1 GCA_021802225.1 Bacillota bacterium | reverse complement strand
ATGATGTCGGCTGGGGCGTGGAAAACTACGGCACGGACCCGACCATTCCCGTCGAGAACACCCCGGAGGATTATGCCCGCCACCACGACGAGCAGCTGCGCCGGTCCATTCAAGAGGCCATGGACCGGCTGAAGGACGCGCCCCCGTCATGGCCGGACTTTTCGGTGAAGCCCCATCTGGCCCCGCCCCCGCTGCCCAAGCGGCCGGGGACCGGGCAATAGCGGGCGGAGACAACGTGATACAATGAGGAAACTTTCTCCATAAGTGGAGTATGCAGAGCATTTCCGTCCCGCGCTCTCACAGTCTCTGCCAAAGCGGGAGGCCAAGGAGGTTCGCCCGTCCGGGACTTCCTTGGCCTCCGCCTTTCCCGGAAGGCGGTCTAACCGCCGCAGAACCTGGCATAGCCTAAGAATACAGGCGTACAGATCTTGGGCGGCATCACAGGCAATCGTCAGCAAGAAAGGATCAGAACACAATGAGCGTAAACTCGGTGGATTTCGTGAGATCATGGCGCTGGGGGACAGAATATTTCCGGTCCGTCCGCCCCCGCGTCATCCATGCGATCACCCAACTGAAAGAAACCGCCGAACATATTCCCGACCCGATGCTGCGCCAGCAGGCCCTGATTTCTCTGCGCGACAAACAGTTTCACTGCGAGGGCGGAGGTGTCTTTGGGGGACCGTCCCGGGATCCTCAAGGCTATCTACTGGAATTTCTGGTACCGTACCAGACACTGTGCGACTACCTCGATACTGTCACTGACCGCGGACCGTCCCAGGATCCTGGGAATTTGCGGTGGCTTCACCAGTCGCTGCTGGATGCCGTCACGCCCGCCGCTCCCGTGCGGGATTATTACCGGGACCATCCCCAGGGAGAAGACGGCGGCTACATGGCGTCTCTCGTCAAGAGCTCGCAGACAGCTCTGCAGTTCTTTCCGGGATACCAGGCCATTGCCGCGCCCATGCGCAAGCTGGTTGAGCTGTATATCGATTTGCAGGTGTACAAACACGGGCCGGCAGACACGCGCGTGGCGAACCTGGATGCGTGGTTCCGGCGGGAAGCGAATCCTCACGACGGGCTGTTCTGGTGGGAATTCTCCGCAGCCGCCGGATCGACCCTCGGACTCTTTGCCCTGCTGACCATGGCCCAAGATGCCCATCCAGATTCCGCGGCGGTGCAGCGGGTATTTGCGCTGTATTTTCCGTGGCTGGGCGCTCTCCACATTTTGCTGGATTACCTCATTGACCAAGAAGAAGACCTTGAAGGCGGTGATCTCAATTTTGTGACGTACTATGACACGCCCAGCCAGGCCACCGGGCGGATTCAGATGATTTACCGGCATGTGCTGGTCCAGGCCAAAGGCCTGCCTGATGCGCCATTTCACCGCTACGTCGCGCGGGGCCTGCTGGGTTTTTACCTGTCGGACCGCAAGGTCCGGCACCACCTGAACAAACCGGCCTGCCAGCTCCTGGCGACAGGGGGCAGCATCAGCATCGGCATTTGGCTAGCGGCCCGCGTGGGCCGCGCTCCCTAGCTTGGCATGCACCGCACGCCCGATGCGCAGGGTGTCAAAACTGTATTCTCCATGGAAATAGTCATAGAGTTCGCGCAGAGGCGCCTCCGGCATCTGCGCGCAGGCTTCGCCAATATGGCGCCCGACATCCGCGGGCAGCACGCTGCCGCAATACCACTGCCAGGACTCCGTCTCATTCGCCGCAATCCAGTCCTCCAGATACCCCACCACCGTAGACGGCTGCCGCCGCACCCGCAGCGCCACCCCAGTCAGGGGCATGCCTTCCGCAAACAGCAGCCAGGCCTCTTCTTTAGCAGATGGGGCGGTCTTGCGGGCGCGGGGCCCCTCTCCTTGGAGCATCGCCAGCAAGTCGGCCCCGTAACGGGCCGTGCGCACAGGGCCCATCCCTGGGCACTGGGCCAACTGGACCTCGTCTTGGGGACGCCTCTCGCACAATTCGCGCAGCACCTTGTCGCTGAAGACGATATAGGAGGGAACCTGGTCTTGCGCCGCACGGGCTTTCCGCCACTGGCGCACGCGGTCTTCCAATCCGCCGGCTTCCTCCCTGGGTACGGGCGGCTCCGGGTGCTGCTGCCGGTCACAGCAGTCGCAACACACGTCAGGACGCTGCTCGAGCTCCTGTTGAAAATACCCGCTAATAGCTTGCCGGCGGCACGTCGTGGACACTACGTAAGCCTTCATGGCCTCATAGCGCTCCATGCGCCGGGTGAATTGGTGCTGCATGCGGTCATAAAGGGCGGACACTGTCCAGTCCTCAATCGGCTGCGCAATCGTCAGCAGCATTTCGTGCGCCCGCTTGGAGGCCACAGTGATTTGACCCATCTCTTCCAGAGCGGCTAGGTGATTTTCGGCCAGGTCACCGCTGCTGTCGCCGTCCGGGAGCGGGGGTGTCCACCAAAACGGCCGTCCCACGGGCAATTGCTGGAGGCGCTGGGCGAACTCTTGAATCTCGGCCAGCTGTGGCCGGTCCCGCTCAATCATCCGGCGCCGGCCCTGAATATCGGACGCCGTAATCACCATGGACGACCATGCCGGCTCCCCATCGCGCCCGGCGCGGCCCCACTCCTGACTGTAAGCATCAATGGATTCGGGCATGCCCACATTGATGACACCTTTCACGTCGGACCGGTCTATTCCCATGCCGAAGGCCGTGGTAGCCACGACCAGGCGGATGCGGCGCGAGGCAAATCCGTCCTGCACCGCCAGGCGCACGTCCCGCGCCAAGCCCGCATGGTATACGGCCACGGGTTCCGCCACCGCCCGTGCCAGCCACGCCCCCCAATCCTCCGCCTGACGCCGGGTGTCCGTGTATAAAATCACCGCGCCAGCCTCGGCCCGAATGCGTTCCAGCACCTGGGCGCGTTGGGCCGTGCGGCTTTTCACAACGTCCACCCCTAAATATATATTAGGCCGGTCAATGGGCCGCCGGGTCACCCGGCACGATGCGCGGTCGAGCCCCAACTGCCGCAAGATGTCTTCTTCCACTGCCGGGGTAGCGGTCGCGGTCAGGGCCAGAATCGGGGGCTGGCCGATCTGTTCGTGAAAGCGCCGGATCCTCCGGTAGTCCGGGCGGAAATCGTGCCCCCACTCTGAAATCGAATGGGCTTCATCCACGACCAGAAGTCCGCAGCCCAAAGCGGGAAGCCGGCGCGCAATTTCCGGATGCCGCAATCGCTCCGGAGCCATAAACACAATTTTAAGCTGACCCTTTTCCCACAACTGCATCACCCGCCGCTGCTCTTGCGCCGAGTCCCAATGGCTCAACTGGTAAGCGGGAATTCCTAGAGCCTGCAGCCGGTCGACCTGATCTTTCATCAGTGCCAGCAGCGGTGAAATGACCACGGTCACGGACGGCAAAAGGGCAGCCGGAAGCTGATAGCACAAAGATTTTCCGGCTCCCGTTGGCAAAATCGCCAACTGGCTGCGATGCAGAAAAACACTTGTAATGATTTCTTGCTGCATTGGCCGGAAGTGATCCAGCTGGAAGACGTCATGCAGTGTCTGGGCAATTTGTCTATGAAGTTCTGGTGCGATCCCTTTATAGTCCATATCGTAACATTCGCTATCGGCTGCGCGCATTCCTCTAAATTCCCATCTTTTCGCGATCTGGTTCTTAATTGTGCTCGGTGTTGTTGCTGGCCTGGCGGCCGAAGCCGTACACTAGTGACGTGATGGTCCAGCCATCTGCGAAAGGGGACAACGGTACCGTGCATTGGGCTCAAAGCGAAGATTTGCCAACTTCAGGCATTAGAGAAATATTGGATCTGGCCCTGCAAATGCCGGATGTCATCCGTCTGGAAACCGGCGAACCAGATTTTCCCCCGGATCCGGCCGTCATCGACGCCTATTGCCGGGCGGCCCAGGATGGACACAACCACTACACGTCATCATGGGGAATCGCCCCCCTGCGGGAGGCCCTTGCCGAAAAAATCCAGCGCGTCAACCATGTGGTCCGCTCCCCGCAAGAAATCCTCGTGACCCCCGGCGGCATCCCAGCGCTGTTCGTCTCATTCATGGGCTCCATGCGGCCCGGCGAGCAGGTGCTGGTGCCCAATCCGGGATGGCCTGACTACCTGGGCGGGGTGCAAGCCCTGCACCTGGAACCCGTGCCGTACCCGCTGGCAGCTCCCGATTTTTGGCCAGACCTGAGCGCCCTCCAGAATCTGGTGTCTCCTAAGACCCGGGCGCTCGTTGTCAACTTTCCGGGAAATCCCGCTGGCAGCATTCCCAGCCCGGAACTCACCGAAAAACTTGTCGACTTCGCCGAGCAGCACGATTTATGGATTATCTCGGATGAGGTGTATGACCAGATTGTCTACGGGCGGTCTCCCCTCTCTCCGGCCGTGATCGCCCCGCAAAGGACATTATCGGTGTATTCCTTTTCAAAGACGTACGCCATGACAGGCTGGCGCCTGGGATATCTGGCGGGACCAGAGCGGGCCATGGAATCTCTCAACCGGATTGCAATGGGACTGTGGTCCTCCGTGTCCGAGCCTCTGCAGTACGCGGGGATGGCCGCCTTGACAGCGGGCGGGCCGGGAATTCAGACCCGGCTGGGCCACTACCGGGAGCGCCGGGACCTGTGCCTCGACATCTTGCGTTCGCGAAATATTCCAGTCAAGGCTCCGGCCGGCGCCTTCTACCTCTTGGTGGATATTTCCCGGACCCATGCCGACTCCCGCACTTTCGCCTTGAACCTTCTGGCCCAAGAACATATTGCCGTAGCCCCTGGGTCAGCTTTCGGGTCGGCCACGGAGTCTTACGTGCGCATCTCCCTGGCCTCGTCGGACAGCGATCTGGCGCAAGGCGTCACCCGCCTCAGCGAAATATTGGCGGGCGGCTAACCGCTCCCCCTTTTCAGGAAGAGGCCAGCGCCTGCTCCAAGTCTGCCAGCAAGTCGCCCAGATCTTCAATCCCGACAGACAGCCGGATAAGACCCGCGACGATCCCCCGGCGTTCCCGCTCTTCTGGGGGCAGCGCCGCGTGGGTCATCGTGGCGGGGTGGCTGGCCAGCGACTCGACCCCGCCCAGGCTTTCCGCCACACTGAACACCCTGAGCCGGCGCAGCACACGAAATGCCTCTTCGGCTCCCGCATCCTTCACCACAAAAGAGACCATGCCGCCCGGGAGCCGCATCTGCTGCTGCCACCCTCTTTGACGGCCGGGATAATACACTGCCCCCACGGCCGGCTGAGCCGCCAGCCATTCGGCGATGCGCCCGGCGTTCTCGCTGTGCCGCTCCATGCGCAAGGCCAGCGTCTTGAGGCCCCGCAGTGTCAGCCATGCGTCGAAGGGACTGATCACAGCGCCCGCAGCGTTGCGCACAAACGTCAGGTGCTCACGCCAAGATGTGCTGCGCCCAGCGACAATCCCCCCGATCACATCCGAGTGTCCCGCAATGTATTTAGTCATGGAATGCATGACCAGGTCCGCACCCCACTGCAGCGGGTTTTGCAAATACGGCGAAGCAAAGGTATTGTCGACAACTACCTCCAGATTACGGCGGTGCGCCGCCTCCGTGATGAACTCCATGGGAGCTATCTGCAAGAGGGGATTGGTCGGCGTCTCCAGCCATACCAAGCGCGTGGCAGGGTGGATGCGGTCCACCCAATCGGGCCGCGACAGGTCGCAGTAATCGGTGCGAATACCTTGCGGACGGTAAATGCTCTCCAACAGGCGATATACCCCGCCGTACAAATCTGCTCCCGCGATGATATGATCGCCGGGCGCCAAACGCCGGAGCACGGCATCGCCTGCCGCCATTCCGGAGGCAAAAGACACCGCGAAATCCCCGCCTTCCAAAGAGGCCAGCGCCTCTTCCAGAGCATCCCGGTTGGGACTGTCCCCCCGGGCATATTCGTACGGGGCCGGGTTCCCATCCAGCTTCTGGGTATACGTGCTGGTTTGGTAGATGGGCATGATTGTGGCGCCTGTCACTGGGTCAGGAGCTTGTCCCTTATGGATGGCCCGGGTTGTGAACCCCCAGCGGTTTTCTTCGTAACGGTCCGCGTGTCCCACCGCCTTTCCCATACTGTCCCCTGCGGGTGCGGTCTCAACTATTGACCAGCACCGCATCCCACGACTCATCAAGCACAGCGCCTGTCGGCAGCAGTTTAAACGAAAATGGCGCCAAGCGGGTACTCGGATCGTAATACAAACGATCATACGCCAAACCTGGCAATTGCGGTATATTGATATACACATCATCCAGAATCGTAGTGGACTCAATGGGGCGCGGGATGTAACTCAGCTGCTTCTCAATCCCCTCGGTGTTGACCGGCACCTCAAAGGTTACATAATAGGTGTTGCTGCCGTCGTCATAAGACGGGCCGTAGCTGTAATAGCCAGGAATCCGGCCTGTGCCGATATAGGACTGGTTGCCCGTGGCGTTCAGCATGTTGACGGCAATATTCCGCCCCGTCAGTGTTGGTGTGTTGACCACCCTCCTGACAGGTCCCGGCATATTGCCCATGCTCGTCTGGCTGCCGCATCCGGCTAATATCGCGCCGGTCCCCATAATTGCGGCCAACGCCAGGGCGCGGCGGAATAAACGTCGTGTCACGGAGTTCGCCTCCTCTTTTCTCATCTATATAGAAAGGAGGAGCGCGGTATGCCAAAAGGATGGCGGCTAAACGCCCCGCTTGCCCTTTAACGAATTCCGCTGGAGAGCCGCGTCGTCAAAGGCAAATCCCCTGGTCAGCATCATCCAGAAGAGCACAACGTCTGCCCGCACGGAATATAGCGGATGCCGCCAAGTCGACGGACGATTTTTTTCCACAAAGAAGTGTCCGTACCAGGCCAGACCGTAGCCCACCACGACACCCATGAGCAAGTCCCAGACATTCATCGTCAGCAACGCTAAAAGGACCAGGATGACCCCGCCGCCCGTCCCAATAAAATGCAGCAGGCGTGTGCCCGGCTGTTGATGCTGGTGTAGATAAAGTGGCCAGAACTCGTTAAATGAGTGAATTCTCATCTCTGCTTCACCTCGTTATAGTACTTCGCGGGTTGGGCAGGAAAATCCTGCCTGACCGTGACCTGGCCAAAAATTGCCGGATGGCCTGGGACAAGATAACCGGTTATGCAAGAGCCCCGCGGCCAAGTTGCG
>JAKAAS010000081.1 GCA_021802225.1 Bacillota bacterium | reverse complement strand
GCCAAAATCCCCACCCAATATTGCCGCGGCTGATAATGACAGCAAGCAGCAGCGGGCCAAACGTCCCTGACAGGTCGAAGGACGACTGCGCCACGGTATTCGCCGCTACCAGCAGATGGCGTTCCACACTGCTGGCTATGCGCATGGATACCAGCGGGAACAGGACAGCATGCGGCCATGCCAGAAGCCAGAAACCGACGAGAAAAACCGTGAGGGAAGGGGCCCAGCCCATGAGACCCAGCCCGATTCCCCCCACTCCCAAAGACCAGAACATCCAGGTCGCCTTGCGCTCCAGTTTCTTCTTGCGCACCGCCCGCGACACCACCAGCCGCCCTAGAAGAGACGCCACAAAAAAACTCGTCAAAACCAGTTCAACGCCACTGTAGGGCAGGCCGAACCGGTCCTTGATATCAAGCCCGCCATAAGACATCGCGGCGGCAAATGACAGATTGAAGAGAAACAGCGCAGCAAAACTTCTGGTATAAGTGCCATTATGAGCCAAGGTCGAAAGCGCCCGCCGCAGCTGGAATGCCGGCGCTTTGGCATCTGCCGCCAGCCTGTCCCGCAACCGCCCGTAATTGGCCACTATCACGCCCAAACCAATCAGAGAAAACGCCAAGAGCAGGCCGTAGATCCCGCCCAACGCAAAATGTGTCAGCACCAAAGTCCCCAAGACAGGGGCCGCCACCAGGCTGGTGGAGAGAGCCAGAGAGTAGTAACTCAGATTTTTCTCGCGCTCGTCGACAGGCGACAGCGCTCCCATAAGGGAGAGCAGATGGGGCATAATCAAAGCTGTGGACACGCCAGCCACCGCCACGGCCACCAGAAACTCTACAAACGTGTGGCTGACAAGCACGCCGCCAAGCGACAGGGTGAGGAGCACAAAACCCACCGTCATCACCCGCGGCACCTGGTGCAAATTCACCCGCGCACTGTAGCCGAACCGGACAATCATCGTCACCACGGCATACACCGATGTAGTCAGTCCCACCTCCGCCAGTCGCGCGCCCAGGATATGCGCATAGAGCGGGTTGTTCGCCTGCATCATGGATGAGTTGGCCCTCGCCATGAATGTCAGAATCAAAATAAGATAAATTAAGATCGAACTCTGGGACATCACCGTCCGCGCCAGTTTCTGTCTCACCGGCTATCATCCCCTTCTAAATAGAGCGACCCATACGTTACGGGCAAACTACCATTAATAGCATTATACTGCATTTTACATTGTTAGCACTAGGAAAAGCATACCAACCATTTGTAAAACATTTCCCCAATTGTTCCGCGAGGCTCTATTGTAAATGTCGCAATAGTCCTTATTGACTAGTTGCTTAGTGCATGAGACACTGGATCTGGTTGACAACATTCCCCCAAAAGTACGATAGAGGTTGCTAAGATGACAGGGTTACCATTACAAGTGTTCTGACACCCCGGTCAAACCGGAAAGCAAGGAGGATTCATCCATGGGAAAACCCCAAGTTCTTGTTCTGGGCGCGAACTTTGCCGGACTAGGCGCCGCGCAGAAGATTCGCGAATACGCCAAGGACACCGTTGAGATTACCGTGATTGACCGCAAGCCCTATCTCCTATTCGTCCCCAACATTCCTTATGAAGTTTTTGAAAACCGCAATCCCGCGCTGACCATGCAAATGCCGGTGGTGGACGTGTTGCACGAAGACAATATCCGATTCATTCAAGGCGAAGTCAAGGCCCTTGACCCCGACGCGCAGAGCGTCGAGTATGTTCCCAGCGAACGTATCGGGGCAGCCTCGGAGACCATCCACTATGATTACGTCGTGGTCGCCCTTGGCGCCCGCTTGGCTTTTGACGACATTGAGGGATTCGCTGAGTACGGCCAGACCGTCAGCGACACCTTTTACGGGGAGAAACTCCGCCTGTTCTTGGAAAACGAGTACAAGGGCGGCCCCGTTGCCGTAGGCTCGGCCCGCTTCCACCAAGGCACGATGTCTACCGATCTCGTCCCGACGGCAGAAGCGGCTTGTGAAGGCCCGCCCGTCGAAGTGATGCTGTCATTTGGCCACTGGCTCCAGAGCCACGGGATGGGCGGTCCGGAAAAAGTCACCGTCTTTACGCCGGCGCCGATGATTGCTGAAGATGCCGGCGTCGGGGTGGTCAATGCTCTGCTCTCCGCTGCCAGTTCCATGGGCTACCATTATATGAATAATGTCAAGGACATCAAGAGACTGACCAAAGACGGGATTGAGTTTGCCAACGGCCAGTCGGTCGAGGCGGAACTGAAGATTGTCTTCCCGGACTGGCAAGCCCACAGCTTTATGAAAGGGTTGCCGATTTCTGACGACCAAGGGTATGTGCTGACCGACATGACGACCCGCAACCCGAAGTACCGCAACGTGTTTGCCTGCGGCGATGCCGCAGCCGTCACTGTACCCAAGCTGGGCATTCTGGCTCATATGGGTGCCGACGCGGTGGGCAAGCAAATTGCCATGGACATGGGCCGCATGGCTCCGGAAAAGGCCAATGTTCCCATGCATTTCGTAGTGAACTGCCTGGGCGACATGGGCGGGAATCAAGGATTCGCCATCAACTCCGACACCTGGTATGGCGGGACGAAGTCCGATCTGAAAATGGGCCACATTCCCTTCCTCATGAAGATGCAGTACAAAGAAATGTTTTTCCGGACCCGCGGCAAAGTGCCTGACTGGGGCATTCCCGCAGCTGATTTTCTCATCGACAAACTCAGCTAAAATACGCAGTCTGAGATAAGGAGCGCTTGCGATGGCCGTAAATGAAATGGCGAACAACAACGACGCGTCTATGCCCATTGTCCTGACTGCAGAACAGTGGCAGGGGCTGGCACGCCTCGGTGAACTCATCCAAGCCGTCGATCAAGGCCTCAAAGGAGACTTTGGTTCCGCCATCACAGAAAACGTCCTGACGCTGAGTCAGGCTCTTCCGACCGACCTGCCGGCCTCTATCAGAGCCGCGACGGAAACACTGACCGTCTTGCACCGTTCCGGTCTGCTGAATCAGTTGGACATGCTCTTGCAGCTGGCCGGCCAGCTCCCGGAATTCTGGCAGGAAGTCGTGCCCGAACAGTTGCTGAAAGCAGCTGAAGAAGTCAGCCATGTCGATTTTAAAGGTGCCATGTCTCTGGGCGAAGAAGCCAGTAAAACACGTGCTCTGCGTTCGGCGTTGACATTGTTGCGGTATGTCACTGAGGAAGCTCCCGCGGATTTTCTCAGCGACGTCACGGCTTTTGTCAACCAGACGGCCCCGGTCCTGAACAACCCTGATCTGCTGAAAATCTTGCCCGTCTACACGGATTTTATGGTGAAACTTCAGCAGAGCGGGTTGCTTGACCGCCTGCTCGACATCGTGGCCTATTACCAGGCCCTGGTCCCAATGCTTGACGTCGGGCCAGTGATTACGAGCATGCTGGAATATCTCAATTCCAGCCGCCTGATAGAGAACGTGAAGCAGATCCGCCCTGACAATCTGGCCCTGCTGGCTGCCGAGGCGACAGACCCTGAAACCACAGCAGTGCTGGTCGATGCTCTGCGTCTGGCCAGGCTCCTGCGCAACGGCGATCTGGCCAATGAGTTCATGTCGGACTTTATCAAAGTCACCGGGATCATGTTCGACAAGCAATTTCTGGACACGTTGCCTGACCTGCTCAATACCGTGGTGATGCTGCGCCAGACGGGGCTTATCAAGGCCGCGCAAAATGTCCTGATTGCCTATCCCAATCTGGTGAGTCTGCCTTGGAATGAGTACATTAAAGCTCTGGTCAGCAAGGCTGAACAGCTCGACATTTCCGGCGTCATGGCTAAAGTCAAAGAGGCATCAGAAGAGACGGAACAAAAGGCCCCGCACCTAGGCGGTCTTGGCGGCTTGATGCGGATCATGAAAGACAAAGAGGTTCAGCGCCTCCTGCAGTTTACCCTCACTCTGGGCACCAAGTTTCTGCCTCCGAAAGCAAACTGACAGGCTGACACTTCTGCACCAGCCGTAGCAAACACGGCTGGTGATTTTTTTGCCTGAAATTGGAACCCCCCCTTAAGAACGGAATGCGGCTAAACTCTCACAACCGCGGCAATAATACCTCCATGTTAGAAAGACGGAGGTGAACAGCATGGCTCGTGGAAGCAACACGGGAAACCGGGCCTTGGTGCAGGGTGCGGCCAGGGCTCTGGACCAATTCAAATATGAAGTCGCCAGGGAACTCGGTTTGCAAGGTGTCGAGGATGGCTACTGGGGTGAAATCCCGTCACGCCAGTGTGGGGCAGTCGGTGGCCACATGGTCCGCAAGATGATCGAAATGGCCGAGCAGCAGATGGCAGGACGCCGCTAACCTTACCGCAATGTTCAAAGGGGCTTGCCGTAGTTGGCAAGCCCTATTAGCCAGGGCACTCTTAAATATCCAGAACGATATTCCCAAACAGCCCGTGCTCTTCCATCCGCCGGTGGGCGTCATCCGCACGCTCTAGCAAAAATGTCCGGTCAATAATGGGAATCAGCACCCCGCGGGCAAAGAGCGGCAAAATTCTGGGCAGAACAGAGGATGAGCCCATATAGGCTCCCAGAACAGAGAGGCGGCGGCGAAAAATCTGGCCGAGTTCGAGGGTCACTTTCCCTCCGGTCGTACCTCCCACTGTCACGACGGTCCCTCCTCTGCGCAGCATCTCGACAGATTGGACAAAGGTGGCCTGCCCGAGTGAATCCACGACAATGTCCGCCCCGCGGGAATTGGTCATGGTCAAGATGTCGGGGCTTAAGGCACTCGACCCATCCCACACCACTACATCCGTCGCCCCGTATTGCTTTAGCCGGTCTGCATATCCGGCCTGGCGGACGATGGCTATGACCCGCATGGCACGCATGTGGGCCAGCTGAATGGCGGCCAGGCCCAGTCCGCCGTTCGCTCCCCAGACCACAATGGTCTGGCCAGCCGCCGCCTGCGCCCGGGTGAGAAAATCTTCCGCTGTAATAAAGGGAATGCCGATGGAAGCTGCCTCCAAAAATGTCAATCCACTAGGCATCGGCACCACATTGACCAGGGGCAAGACCACCTGTTCCGCGTAGGTCCCGTCAAAAATACGGTAGTGGGGGCAACTGTTCTGCTGCCCCGACAGACAGTAAATGCACCGCCCGCAGCTCAGTCCCGGATTGACAACCACTTTCTGCCCAACCGGGTAATCTCTTGCTCCCGGCCCCAGCGCATCAATTTCCCCGGCCCCGTCTGACCCGGGCACAACCGGCTCAGGGAAGGCCCCAAAGGCGCCTTCCCTCACCCAGATGTCGCGGTGGTTCACTCCGGCAGCCCTCAGTCTGACCCGCACCTCGCCTGGACCAGGTTCTGGGCTCGCAATCTCTTCGTACTTTAATACGGACGGATCTCCCGGCTCATGGATTCGAACAGCATACACAGCAATTTCCTCCTCAATCAGTCTCGGTACTGGGAGAACTTCAATGACCAGGCGAGGCGGCGGGTTTCCCGCCAAAGCCCGACAGGCCGGAAGTCCGGGGGAAATATCGGCCAATCCCAATGCAGCTCATCTGGCGATTTCACATAAGAGAGAAATGCAAGCGGCAAGGCGGCCCCGACTTTGCCGGCCGACAGCGCCAGGAGGGCTGATTCCGCCCAGTGCTGGACGGCCAGGTCGCCGGCTCCCAAATGAACGTGTCCAGGAAGACTGCCCGTTTGTGCAAGGACAGCCAGGATTTGCTGGCCCCCTTGCATCACAGCCTCCTCTCCCAGATGGATGGGGCCTGTGTTTTGCGGTTCATCCCCGTCCCAGTCCTTCGGGGCTTTCGCCCGGGGCAGCGGAGTTCCCGGCCTCCCGGTCCCGGTGATCCATGCGGCAGCGGCCGCCACAATCTCCGCCGCACTGAAGTTTTCACCAGCGACCGTCAACGGTCCCAGCCCTTTGCGGCCCACCTCCCCGCACAGCAGCCGCACATCCGGCAACACGGGGGAAGCAAGAGGCACAAGCCGGGACACCAGGCCCTGGACATCCAGCCACTCAATGCCAGGAATCTGGCGGATGTCTTGGATATACGTGCGGAAGGCCTGAGCCGCCTGTTCCCGGTCCCCCGCCGACCGCAGCGGGGCTGGGCGCAGCGTGCTGCTGGTAGCGCCATACGAAAAGTTCACCGCATCCCAAAACTTGGTGGAAACCAGCTCGGTTGGATGCACCATGATCATGAAGGCCTGCTGCGGTTGCAACGTTTGGGCCCCTCGCTTCAGGAATTCCACCGACTCCTCGAGATTGTCTGGCAAGTTCATGGCAAAGGGTTTGGGAGTCATGACAGGAAGAGCCAAGTGCAAAATGTCCTCAATCCACATCGGCTGGGAAGACGTCACCAGATAACTGTTCCAGGCATCACTGAAGAACACCGGCATGTTCATCTGGGGCAGCGCCCCGCAAGCCTGAGGGACCCAGTTCCCGCCCGGCTGGGTGAAATACCCCGGAGGAGCCACCAGTTCCGATACAAGGCGGACACCCGGCTGCTCCCGGCTGATAAACCGCGCCACCCCCTCATCATAGGGCCGGTCCGCCAAGTCTTCCGACAATGTCGGATGCTCGCTGTGGCTCCACGAATGAAATCCCACCGAGCGTTTCTGTGCTAAAATGGCCAGCAAATCTTCACGGCGGTGCTCTTTCAGGCTCTGAGCCTTCTTGCCGACAATACCGTAGCTGGCCGGCATGTCAAATTCACTCATCGCGGCCAGCACCGCCGCCAGACCCTCGTCAGATTCTGGTGTGATGAAATCTTCCACATCAAACCGGATGAGGCCGTAAATGCTCATATCCCGCACCCCTTGGGACAGAAACGCATAGCGTTCTCATAGAGCTCCTCATAAGCCTCCGCCTCTTGGATCAGCAAATGTTGGGACAAAATGCGCATGCGCGCGTTGTGGCGGAGCGTTTGGGCTTCATCAGGGTGGGAGAAGATCCACTGAAACTCTCTGACAAAATCCCCTTCTCCATCAAACAGTATTCCCGTCTTGTGGGAGTCAATGAGGTAGCGGTTGCCGTGGATATTGGTGGCCACAATCAGCGCCCCGCAAGCCATCGCCTCCATGAGCGCGTTGGAGACTCCTTCAATCTGGCTGGTGTTGATGACCACCGCGGCACGCCGGTACCAGTCCGCCATGGCTTCTT
>JAKAAS010000080.1 GCA_021802225.1 Bacillota bacterium | reverse complement strand
GGAGCTGGCCTGATCGAAAGAGAGGCACCGCGGGCGGCTGCAGGGAGCCCGGAGCCACGAGTGGCATGCGCAAGTCTGTGGTCTTAGAGAAACGATTCAGGAGCATCCGAGGGACGAAGGGGAGAAAACATTGGATTATTTTGCAGGAGTCGATATTGGGGGAACCAAGATTGCCGTGGGCATCGGCGATGCGTCGGGGAGCATTATCGTCGAGAGCCAGTTGGTCACGGCAGAGATTGCGGAGGGCGGTCAGGCGCTGGATGCGATCACGGACCAAATCAATCAATTGTGCCAGAAAATAGGGATCACCCGACAGCAATTGCGGGCCATTGGGGTGGGATCGCCAGGCCCTCTGGACGGAGGCAAGCTGCTCAAAACGGCAAATTTGCCGGAGCAGTGGGATGGATTGGACATTGAAGGCGGACTGGAACTGCGTTCCGGGGTGCTTACTGTGGTCGAGAATGATGCAACGGCAGCGGCAATGGGCGAGTGGCTTTATGGGGCGGGTAAAGGCTTGCGACATATGGTCTATGTGACAGTATCGACCGGAATTGGGGCCGGGATGGTGGTGAACGGCATGCGGGACGCCGGAATCCAGGGCAATGCCGGCGAATTTGGCCACCTCGTCATGAAAACCGATGGGCCTCTATGCCGCTGCGGAAAGCATGGATGCCTGGAGACACTGTCGTCAGGGACCGCTATTGCGCGCATGGCGACTGAGCGCGTTGCGGACAGTCCTTTCTTGCAAGCCGCCAGTGCCTTGGATTCGGCCAGCGTGTTCGCCGGAGCGTATGCCAATGACCCGACATGCCAGTCTATTTTGGAATCCGCCGCATTTTATCTGGGATTGGGTTTGTCGTACCTCGTGAACCTTTATAACCCGCAGATGATCGTACTGGGCGGCGGGGTTATGGCCCACCACCACGAGTGGATCGCCGCCATCCGCGAGAACACCAAGCGCTTCAGCATGGATGCCATGTATCCCGCCGTGCAGATTGTCCCCGCTCAGCTAGGCACGGCGTCCGGGGTGCAAGGGGCCCTGGCGGCCGCCGTGATGGGGCAGACCCTGGCCTAAGGCCGGTTGCGAAAGGGTAGGAGGCGGGGCCATGCCGCCCGTGCGGAGCCGGGAGGCTCATGCCGGAGAAGGCGCCTGGCCGAGTTGGATGGCGCGTTCCCCGGCGGCCTTCAGGGCTTGGCGGAGGATGTCCTGCCATCCTGACTGCACGAGGACTTTGAGCATCGCTTCCGTGGTGCCGCCCGGGGATACAACCTCGTCCACGAGCTGGGCTAGGCTTTTCTGGCGGTCATTGAGGGCCATTTCTGATGCGCCTTTGACCATTTGGGCAGCCAGTTCCCGGGACTGGCCGTCGGGAATGCCCAGATCGGCGGCCGCCTGCATAATGGACTGAATAAAAATGTAGACATAGGCTGGTCCGCTGCCGTAAAGAGCGGTCATGGGGTTCAGTAGGTGCTCGGGCATTTCGGTCACGTAGCCCAGTAAGTTCAGCAATTCCATCACCCATGCTTTCTCGGCGGCGGAAACATCTGAGAAGGCGGCGCCGGTGACGGAGCAGCCGATTTCCGAACAAATATTTGGCATCGTCCGCACGATCCCGTGATGGGGCCACGCGTTGTGGATCTGCTCAATGCTAATGCCGGCGGCAAAGGACAGCACTAACGCTTGCGGGGGGATGAACTCCTCCAGCGTGGCCAAGGTGTCCGCCATGTCCTTGGGCTTGACGGCCAGCACGACTAGTTTGGCTCGGCGCAATGCGTCAGCACGGAAGGTGACAAGGGATTCTTCTTCAGGAGTCCAACCTTTGGCCAGGTAGCGTTCCGAACGGGCCAGCACTTGTATTTTGACATCAGCGACCTTAAGCCAGCGGCTCACCACGGCGTGGGCGAGGTGTCCAGGGCCTACCACTACGATTTCTTTAGGCATGATTTCTCCTCCTTGATTTAGGAAATAAAAAAACCCACCAGTCCTAAGGACGAATGGGATTCGCGGTGCCACCTTAGTTACATCCGGCTGTCTTTATGGCCTGATGTATCTCAATTCCCTCTATAACGGGAGGAGCCCGCCTAACGGCACTCGTTGAGGTGGGACGGGAGTAATTGTGGCGGCCTTTCACCATTTGCCGCTCGCTGTGGCACAACGTTTGCCCTTAGTCTCAGTCATCGTGAAATTCGATGAAATTTTATGCAAATTTTAATGGCTTCGGGCTTTGTTGTCAATAGATCAGCCCCAGGACTGCCGTGGTGGTGGCCGGAAGGTATTGTACTCGCTGTGACGCCCATAGTTTGCTATCATCAGGTCATGTCCGCAACTCTGGCGCTTTGGCGCGCTCCGCATGGGCGGCGCGATTCTGATAAGTGGGCGGCGATCCGGTTTCTAGCAGAACACCGTAGGATGCTGCGGGCAACACGAAAAGAAATCCTTTGAGTTTTTGAGTTAGGGGATCCCTCGACTGTGCGATGGGGAGGAGGTCGGCAAGATATGAAGTATCCCTACCCAATTTGGCCCTGGCAGATGAGCCAGGGATTCCCCTGGCCACGGCTGCAATTCTACCGCGCGCCCGGTCCGTTTGCACTCGATTGCGGGGAAAAACTGCCCGAACTGCTGCTGGCGTATGAGGAATGGGGAAAAATTGGTACGGGGACGCCCATCGTGATTTTTCATGCATTGACGGGGGACAGCCACGTGACCCGACACACCTACCAGGACGCTGCTGGCTGGTGGGATGCCTTGGTGGGGTTTGGCAAAGCCATTGACCTTCACCAGTATCATGTGATTTCCGTCAATGTGCTGGGAGGGGCCATGGGAACCACTGGACCGCATTCCCCAGCGCCCGACGGGCATCCCTACGGCAGCCGATTTCCCGCCATCACTCTCTATGATATGGCGCGTTCCGTGAGAATGCTGGTGGAGCAGCATCTGGAATTGGCGGACCTTCCCATTATTATCGGCGGGTCAATGGGTGGCATGATCGCGTATGCCTACGGCTTTTTGTATCCCCACGATGTGCGCGGCATCCTAGCGGTTGGCTCTCCGATCAAGCATTCGCCTTGGGCGATAGCTTTTCATACGGTGGGCCGCATGGCCATCACCAGCGACCCGGATTTCTATGGTGGTGACTACTACCTTACGGGGTCCCACCCCAGCCAGGGGCTGGCGGTGGCGCGGATGGCGGACATGATTTCATATCAAAGTCCAGAGTCCATGGAAACCAAGTTCGGCCGCCACTATCAGACCGCGCAGCGCGACGAGTTTCAAGTCTCCTCGTACCTGCGCTACCAGGGTCAGAAACTTGTCCGCCGCTTTGATGCCAATACGTACCTGAGGATTACCGATGCCATGGACCGCTTTAATCTCTTGGAGGCAGGGACCTTGGCCATGGCGGACATCCCCGTATGGATGGTAGGAATTACCAGTGATCAGCTTTACCCCTATGATGAGATCCGGCGCCACGCGGCCATCTTGCGCGAGTCAGGCATTAACACGCGCTTTGAGACCTTGCATTCACCGTGGGGCCACGATAGCTTTCTCGTGGATTCTTCGGGAATGGGGAAGATTGTCCGCAAGTTTCTGCAGGCGATGTCACGGGTTTTAGTTTCTTCTGAATAGAGAATGGGGGCGGGGGCCATGCTGCTGGTATGCGCACTCAATATCAGATTGGCTTAGTTGGCCACCACACGTTTTACGCGACTCACATTCAATGGTTCCGGGACTCCTTCAAGGCATGGGGACGCTTTCATCCTCATGAACGGCCGCGGTGTTTTGAATTTCCCACCGCATGGCTGGTATCCGTCGAGTTTACGGGAGCCTCACCCCGGCGTTCGAGGCCGAGGAGGTCGGCAGCAGGAGATTTCCATGGGCACGGAGAATTATTCGGTAGGACTGTACCCAGGA
Source organism: Bacillota bacterium (assembly GCA_021802225.1). Next base: position 3,262 of record JAKAAS010000080.1, on the reverse strand, counting down.
GGCATCGGCTGCACCATGCGCACAGAATTCACCTACACCGACGTCGGAAACATGCCGTACGTAGTGCGCTTCGCTGACCCTAGTGACGCGGCATCGATTGTCTCGCTTATCCGCGCCGTAGGGAGCGAGGACATTTATATCGCGAACGAAGACGACTACTATTCGGCCGACCAGCAGCAACGCATTCTGAGCCAAATGAACCCCGACGTTCAGATGGTCTTGGTTGCACTATCAGGGCAAAAAATTATTGGCACACTTGAAGCCGTTCGCGGCACCTTTCGCAAGAACCGGCATGTGGCGACTTTTGGCATGGCTCTGGCTGCGGAATCCAGAGGCCAAGGAAGGGGAGCAGGGCTGCTCCGCACCATGGAAATGTGGGCCCAGCAACATCAGATCCACAAAGTCGCCTTGTCGGTCTTTGAGAGCAACGGGGCCGCCATCCGCTTTTATCTTCGCCACGGCTATGCAGTGGAAGCTTCCCGGCCCCAGCAGTTCTATATCAGCGGCCACATGGTGGCGGAAGTGTTTATGGCAAAATATCTGCCAGGGATTAGCTCTCCAGAGCGTCAATAAACTCCCAGAAGGCATCATCGTCCCCCGGAGGCTCTGTGACCAGGTGCAGGGCTTTCTCGGCGGCATTGCGCATTTTGGCGGAGTAAAAGTAGAAAGTTTGACGACTTTCCACTACCCGGTCATTATAATCGGGGTGGCCTGACCAGGCGGCAGCAAAAGTCCACGAACCCAACAGAATGCGGATCTCCTCTTCCCGCTCGTCCCAAGCCGATGCCACCAGTTCTTCCAAGATGGCCTGCTTATTGCCCGCCCACGGGGTCCCTTGCGGCAGTCGGTGGCTAATGGCGTGAAAGATGTGATCGCGGTGCTCTGCGCTGAGATTGTCCCAGTTTATGGCTGACTGCGGGGGTTCCACCACGGGTTCATCGCGGTAGTCGCGCACGGTCCACCCCACCTTTTCCAGTTCCCGCATCTCTCCAACATTCAATTTGCTCTGCGGCACCGTGCCAAAGAGGGCGCCTTCTTTTATGTACTCTTGCTCAACCAGGCTCTTGAGGTCGCTGTCAAGACCGTATGCCAAGGCTGTCTCGTCTTCCATATGCGCATGTCCCCCTGTCAAAGCGTCATGTGAACCAGTTTGCCCTGTCAGAGGTATTATACCGGAGTGGACCCAAACAATGAAGGAAACGGTCTGAACACCCGGCGTCCCGGGCCGCCAGGCAGACTCCCAGGACGTAGTGCATAAGGGCCCGGATTGAGGGCTACGCTATGGCTATGGAAGGGGGGACAACGATGTATAAGCGCGCTTTCTCCATTTGTCTCTTGTCAGCGGCTCTGATTGGCGCGGTGACTGCCTGCGGCCATAATACCAGCGCCCCATCGCCGAATGTGAAGCAAAGTGCCCGCAATGCCAAGGGAGTTTCTAAAAATGTGAAAACCGGAAACAATGAATCGGCCACCACCAAGGTATCCCCGCCGAACCTCGGAGCTGGCGCAAAACTTTTTGCCTCCACATGCCAGTCTTGCCACGGAAAAACCGGGGGCGGAACCAGCCAGGGACCTAAGCTGGCAGCTTCCGCCGCCGTGGTCTCGCGGTTTGGCACAGAGACGGCATTGGAGGCGTTTGTAGCGCACAACATGCCTGCCACGGATCCCGGCTCTCTCTCGGCGCAGCAGTCTGTCAACGTCTCCGGTTATGTGTGGAGCCTCGCCAAGAAATAATAACCGTTACCTCGGGTCAAAAGCCGCCGACATGGCGGTTTTTGACTTTGTAAAATATGGCACCTTCTTGTCTTCCCATGCTGCAGCATTGTTATAATGGAGTGAATCTGAAAAGAATTGGGGAGACTACATGTCCCTTTGGCTTGTGCTTGGCGGCAGTGCTTCAGGAAAGAGTGCATTTGCGGAGCGTTTGGTTGGGACAATTATGCGCCACAGGGCCGTCCACTATATTGCCACGATGGACGAGTCCTTGCTAGGACCGGGGGATGAGGAATTCCTGCAAAGAATAGAGCGTCATCAAAGGCGGCGGCCCCGGGAGTGGACAGTTTGGGTGGAACCCGGCGACCCAGTCGCTAGAATTTTATCGCTCCCTGAGACTGTTCCTATTCTGTGGGATGGTGTCGGGCCAGTGATTGGCCGCCGCATGCCGGGTGACGGGAAGGGTTTGGAGGCATTGAGCCAGAGCCTTCATCACCTTGGCCGCCGGAGCGGGGACACGGTGGTGGTCAGCGAGGAAGCCGGCCAGGGGCTGATGCCTGCCTCCCCAGAGGAACGGCGTTTTGTGGAGGCATTGGGCCGGATTAACCAGGAGTTGGCGGAGAATGCGGCCGGGGTTGCGGTAGTAGTGGCGGGCATCCCTGTTTGGATAAAGGGCACTCCGGTATGAGAGCTAGGGCACTGAGTGTGCTGGGGACAAGTTCCCATGTCGGCAAAACCTGGATGGTTGCGGGGCTGTGCCGGGTGCTGAGAGACCGGGGAATCGCTGTGGCGCCCTTCAAAGCACAAAATATGTCACTCAATGCTTATATTGCGGCGGACGGTGCGGAAATGTCATATGCACAGGCCCTGCAGGCATGGAGCGCTGGCGTCGCGCCGCATGCTGATATGAATCCCGTGTTGCTGAAACCGGAAAGTCCCCAGCAATCCCAACTGATTGTTCAGGGTCAGGCGCAAGGCGCCTATGGTAGCCGGCACTTCCGTGAGAATCGGGACGAGCTTTTCTCGGCGGTCACGGAGTCTTATGACCGCTTGGCCCGTCAATACGACGTGGTGATCATCGAAGGAGCCGGCAGCCCCGTGGAAATGAACCTGATGAACACGGATTTGTCCAATTTGCGCATGGCGGAGTATGCGGACGCGCAGGTGGTTCTCGTGGGGGATATCGACCGGGGTGGGATTTTTGCTTCCCTGTACGGAACGGCTCTATTGATGCCGGAAGCGGCGCGCGCACGCTTGCGGGGTGTCATTGTTAATAAATTCCGGGGGGACCGGACGCTATTCGCGGATGGTGTCGCTATCTTGGAAAATCTTGTGTCGGTGCCGGTCTTGGGGATCGTCCCCCATGTGCCGCTGAGTTTCCCGGAAGAGGACAGCATGGGGGTGCCGCGCGGGCCGGATGGGCGGGGGAGTGTGGCCGTTGCCGTGCCGACGCTGCCGTATATGAGCAATTTTACCGATTTTGACCCTTTGCGAATGGAGCCGGATGTGAATTTGACGTTTCGCCAGGAGCTTCCTTCCCGTCCTCCGG
>JAKAAS010000079.1 GCA_021802225.1 Bacillota bacterium | reverse complement strand
GATTCGCCAGCAACATCCGGAGCATTTGCGGAGTGTGGTCTGGAGCGCCTAAGGCCTGAGGCCCCACACGGTCCCCTCACACCAATTTTCACGGTCTGACAAAAAACCGGCGCCGGGCACCGGAATTTGGGCCTGGGTGGTCAGCGATCGCCGCGGCCTACGCGTCCCGGGCAAACCCTGCTGTCATGGACAGCACGACTCATATCTGGCATATAATGCCATAAAAAGTTATCCACAGCCCGAATTTTCCGCACAGCGGAAAAAGCTCTCACAACACAAAGATTGACATCGAATCCGTCCAATGTCGCGTTGAGAAGTCTCGACATAAGCACCACCCCCGATAAGATTTTTTTTGCCAAGAACGCAAGTTGCGCTGTAACCGAACCCGCCTTCGGGGACGAAGCCGAGCGCAGTGAACGACTAGAGTATTTTACCACATCTCGGTAAGCCCATTGACGAAGCATTCGCGTTTGAGATTAACGTCTGAAGCCTCACGCTACGTTCTGAAATCCGGCAACCCTCGAGTTGTTTTTGACTTCTGGCTTATGCAGAAGAGAACCAAAAGTTGCAGCGGTAATTGAAGGGGGTGGCATTGAGTGTGGGCAAGTAAGGGCAAAGTCTCTAGACAACTTGCCGGCCATGAAAAGATTCATCGTGGAATCATTTCAATCAAAGCTTCATGGGCGGGGAGGAAAAAGAAACATTGATGTCGAATATCTAATCTATTGGAATCCAACGGAGTCATAAGCAACATCACTGGTCAAGCGGCTGTCAATACGATAGGGAGGTAACCTGGTAGGAGGGAAACACATGTCTTCAGTAAACAATACTGTGCTGGCCCAGTATCTTGGTAATAAGCAAAATGTTTGGGCAACATATATTGCGTCAGATAACCAACGATATATGGTCATCAGACAGAGAATTGGCGATTACATATGTCATTGAGCGAAGCGCCGAACAGCTCGCGGAGGAATTCAAACAAGATGACGCATTTTAAAAATCTTAATAATAGAACATATAATGCGAATACTCATCTTCCATCGTGAAAGACGGCATCACTCGGTCAGAATCTTCTAATTCCCAAGTGTACCCAACACCCCGCCCGAGACTCAGGTTCCATGGCTTTATGCCCTAGGACTCGCGGCATATGTACGATAGTCCCCAGGAATCAGTCGCACAGGAATGAATTGTGTTTGCACGGTTTGAAGAACGGCCTCGAAACTCGACTCTTCAGAAGAAAGATCTGTTGGACTAAACACCTCCCACGTTATGGACTCATCGTGAGAGTGTTTGATCCTCTGCAGAATCACTTTTTGTGCGTTGCCTGTGTTACGGGACACCCCCCAATATTGCGCACGTTGCCAGTTATCGAGAACCCGACAATGACTTTCTACTTCGGATGGCGTGGGCCGTTTAAATCCTATAACTGCCAATATCTCATCCAAGACTTTTTCATCTGCATGCGTACTACTTATCAATATCATCCACAGTTCATCGTTGTGCAGTAGCTCATCGTGGTTGACAAAGCCATTTGCGATTGCCGCGGGTAAGTATTCCAAACATACATGAGGTTCTTTCCGCCAAGCCGACACCAATGCCATCACCCATTCCGGAAATCCCCGATCGTGATACTCGCTTGACTGCAATGCTTGGTTGGCCCATCGTGCCGCGTTCTCGAGCACTTCTTGCCGTGCCCTTTCGACCATCTTTGGAGTCACAGAGGGGCGCTTGGGTTGATAATCCATGCGGATCATTTCTTGGAGATAGGTCCATGCCATTAAGGGTGCAAGATTGGGTGTATCTGGAGCCATATCTAAGACGCGTTGAGCAACCCGTTCCCTTTCGTATATCGGTTGAGTCCAGGCAATGGTCAATTCTCCGATGGCCTGCACCCGCCGCCGCACGTAGGCCTGCAACTCACCCTCCAGTTCGTCTCGATGTTGTTGCACTCGTTTGTCAACACGGCGATCAAACACAAGCCATTGAAACGCGACCACAAACGCAATCATCACGCCGAGCAGCGCGGCGAGAACCCCCGTTAAGGTCGCGATCAGCCCTACCGTGGTCCACGAATGGGAGACGGACACATGGGCGAATAGATCGAATACTCCAGCCCCTGCAACGCCGCTTATGATCCCGACGGCGGGATACCATCCCCACGAAATGGGCCTAGGGGGCTGATTGGGCTTTAACGTGTCTTTCATTCGTGACTTCCCGTTGGCTCAACTGAGAAGAAGAGGTGTGTTAATTCCTTAAATGTCCGTGGGCGATATTTGTCCCACCGCTCTTGAGGTACGTAAAGCGCCTTGAACGATTTCATGGTATCTTGTATGGAAGCATCTTGGCACCATTGTTGGAGTCGGTCCCACTTCCGCGGATCGTCGACATCCTCACGCCCCTTGGTTTCGATGAGCCAGATCAGATCGTCCGTTTCCTTCACAAACCAATCGGGGAAGTAGCGGGCAATGCCCCCATCTGCGTTGTGGTATTCGATCGCGAACCCTTGACTCTGATAATTTTTAGCAAACGAAACGAGATCCTCACACCCGTCCAAGAAGGACGCAAAATCCAATTCGAACTGACTATCGCCCACCACCTTGTTAAAAACCGATTTTTTCGGAATCAGAAACCCCTGGTCCTTGACCAAGAAAGCCTTCTTCTGACTGAGTTTAATGGTGTTTTGAATCCGCGTGGTGCCCTTGTCGCGTACCGTCAAGGCATTGATAGCGCGTTTCGTCGTATCGAAAATGGACGCCGTGATCTCCGGTTCGGAAAGATTGCGCAGGATGTTAAGGTCGTCTAAGTGAACGGGTTCATTGAAGAGATCGTCCTGCAAAAACCGCTTCAGCTTTCCAAACAGCACATCAAAGCCACCCACCAGCCGGAGATCCCGCATAGTGGTTCGGGCAAAATAGCCCACCACATGATTGGGGTTAGGGTCCAAGGCCATGTCCAACACGGTCGTATGATCCACACCTTCCGTGTCGATGTCCCGAAAGATGATCTCTCGCTGCTTGGCATCGGAAAACTGCTTGATGGGCCATCGCGGATGGTCTACCGCACTCCAGTCCAACTCCCCAAAATTCTTGTATTCCCGATAGATACGTGGGCTAAGCTCCGGTAGCGTGATGTCGAGTCGGTCGATATCTTTCTTGGGATTGCCTCGGTCCACCTGAATGGTCAACGGTCCTTTGGGTGGACTCTGCGGTCCCATCGGCTGATAGTCCAGTTCCACACCTTCGGCCTTGATCCGCTCGACAAAATCCATGAAGGCATCGGTGCCAATCACACTAACTTGTTCAGAGACCGGCTCTCCCCGAAACATCCGGCGCAGTCCGCGTCCCAGCGCTTGTTCCGGGAGGATTTGACTCTTGGCCTTGAAGGGGCGAAGACCGACAATGGTGACCACGTTTTGCACGTCCCAGCCTTCCCGCAGCACCATCACCGAAACAATCGCCTTAAAGGGATTGGTAGGGTCATCAATCGTATTCGCCAGCTCCCGCAGCTTTTGGAGTTCCGCTTTACTTTGGTTGCTGCTGCCTTCCGCGAGGTCGCCATTCTTTTTGGTATGAATAACCAGCACGGGTCGTAAGGCAGGGTAGCAACGTTCGAGATATTCCTGAACCGTATCGCAGTCTTTGGTGTCATCGGTCATTACGAACAGTATAGGTTTCTTGCCGGTTGGCTGAAATTCCTCGGTGACTTTGGCCCATTCCAGATAGCCTAAATGGAGGTAATCCGCGTAGCGCTCTCCATAATCTTCGTTCGGCCGCTCCCGGAGCTTGGCCCGAGACGCTTGATCGGGCAACACGGGGCGCTTCACCACGCCTTGACGAATCGCCTCGACCAATGGGTAATCACTCACGGTTTGCACGAAGATCGCGCCGTCGGCATGTTTGGGGGTCGCCGTCACATCGATTTGGGCGGACACGGCGCGCTCACGCAAGCGAAACTGGCCAACGAGGTCGGCAATCGTTTGGAACCATGCCAGCTGCTCATCATGAATATGGTGCGCCTCGTCATTGAGCACCAGCAGATCCGGGAGTTCACTAATCAACGGCGCCAAGTCCACGGTGTCATCGGTGGTCTTGCTGACGGGCTTCGGCCCCAAAAAATATTCCAAGGTATTGGTATCCGTGAAGGCGGGAGCCTTGTCGGTGCGATAGAGTCGGTGAATGTTCGTCAAGAACAGGTTGCCGGTGTTTTGGGTGACATGCACCGCATTTTGCAGATGGACCGTCAATTGAAACTCATCCTGCCAGGCTTGGCCTGCATAACCATTATCAGGCAGAATCGGATCCGCCCAGAAAATTCGTGCGCCGTCTAAATCAGTCTTTAATCGGTCCAGGACGATAATATTGGGGGCAATCACGAGAAAATTGCGCGCCAAATCAGAGTCCGGCTCATAGAGCTTATGAAAGTAGGACCAGGCGATGAGTAAACTCAACACCTTGGTTTTTCCTGTCCCTGTGGCCAGTTTTAGCACATAACGCGTCCAATCTTCGGAGAACAACCCACGAGACACCTGACCGGACCCATCATATTTCATGAGCGCATACGGTTCCCGCGCCCGCTCCACCTCGTAGAGCCAAATGACCGTCTCGATGGCTTCGCGTTGCGCAAAATAATACCGGAAAAGTCGGGAAATGCCGTCAGAACCCATGAGCAGGTGATCCGTGTCGAACCACCACCGGAGCAACGCCCGACTCGTCTCACTGACTCCGGGGTAGCCATCGGTACGCCAGCGGGCCACGCCCTCTCGAATGCTCTGAACCAGAGGAGGCATGACCGCTTGTGGCGAGGTCGCCGACTCGTCGTCAACCCCCGGATACCATCGGACGGCGGGCTCCAAGAGCACGTGCGGATCTTGAGGAAAGATCTCAGCCCACTTCATGACACCCTCACCTCCACAACTTTTGTGGTGTCAATCCCAAAGATGTCGATGACCTTCACGGCTATCTTATAGCGCCCCGCCTGAGAGTAGGTATGCGGCGCACTCGTCAGCTCCAGGGTGCGATCTTTCCGCGTACGAAAAGATTGCCATTCGTTTTCAAAGATGTAGTTGCCCGTCCAGACTTCCCGGTCTGTCCCCTCCGCGTCGACGACTCGGATGATTTCTTGACGGCGTTCAAAATCAAAGTCGACCGCCCAGTAATCGACCCAGTCCGACCATTTCTTCGTCAACACCTCCCGCGTCACCTGACCCTGCTTATCCTTGGTGACTTTCGCCACGTGTCCGCCTTCCACCGTCACCTTACTCGCACCGTTCTTCAATTGTTCGGCCAGCACATTGAGATCGTCCTGTTGATAGTACACGCCAAAATCCTTTAAGGTAACCGCAGCCGAGAGTCCCTTGACCTGAGTGCCCACTTCAACATACGCCACATCATAAAAGGTGACTTGTCCGCGTTCCACAGCCCGACGGTCAAACACATCCTTCGGAATATACTTGAGACTCATCATCACCCCTTGCGCTCGCACTTCGTCTCGTACATAAGGCACCAAACCCATTTCAAACTCAAATCCCAGCACATCAACCCGAACGACATGGTGCTGTCGGCACGCTGCCACAATTTCCAAGATCTGTTCGCGGGACACCGGGGCATCGACGGGTCCCACGACTACCAAAGCGGAGTCCTTCCGCCCATGGAAGGACGGGAGTTGAAAGAGCCGTTCCGACTTATATGCTTCAAGAATTAACGTCAAATAATGCTCTTCGCGTTGCAGCGTTTGCCGTTGACGTTCTTCGTCGGGCAAGTTGGGGTTAATGCCGACCCAATATTGACGCTCGTATTTCCCAAGATTGAGGATTTCGAAACTGCGGTAGGGCTTGCCTTGCACTTTGAGTTCGCGTTGCACCCCAATGAGACGCTTGCGAGATGTGTGGATGGCAAAGCGGCCCAGATCACAGCCAATCCATTTGCGGCCTAGTTTTTCAGCGACGGCCAACGTCGTGCCAGAACCGCAGAAGAAATCAGCAACAAGGTCGCCTTCGTTACTCGACGCTGAGACAATTCTTTGAAGTAATGATTCGGGTTTTTGTGTTGCATATCCTAGCATTTCAGCAGAAATAGGGTTAACAGGGTGAACGTCATCCCAAATAGTTTGGATTACCGTTCCCTCTGTCTCATCAAGATATTGCTTGATATTAGGTTGACCTTTAGCTGAAAACACGATTCTTCCGGTGCGCAGACCTTCATCAATCCGTTCTTGCGACCACGCCCAGTGCCGTCCTGGTGGGGGAGCGATAATCTGGTTGCCAAATCGGCGACTAGGTCCGGAACCGGCTGCGGATAAAGTCACAAGCCGGAACCGACGACTATTTTCGTCCATCTGCCCATAATGCGACTTAACGTATGATTCTGAATGGTCTTTGAATTGCTTATTAAAGATGTACCGGTCCGATTTTGTATAGACCAAAACAGTATCATCAACTATTCCATACCGTTTAGCGTCACTATGTGAGTAGACGCGTCGCCACGTGATCTGGTTCAAATAGTTTTCGCTGCCAAAAATTTCATCTAGAACCAGCCGTAAAGAACTATTCATGCGCCAATCACAATGAACATAGAGGCTACCGTCTTCACCCAACAATTGATGAATTAGGCGGAGCCTTTCATACATCATAGACAGATAAGACTCCGCACCTTTGCCCCAAGTATCTCGATAGGCAACTTCTTCAATAACGCTCGGCTCCTTTATTACAACTTCATCACCAATTTCTATGTTCACAGAAAAGTCAGCCCCTACATCAAACGGCGGATCAATATACACTAGTTTTAACCCACCCTGAGCCTCTATCTCCCGACGAAGAGGGCCGTTCTTCAATGACGACAGTATCAGCTTGTTATCGCCCCATATAAGTTTATTGCTCCATCCTCCTATTTGACGCCCAGTGTCCGCGTCCCATAGAAAGCCGAGTTGGGGATCTGGTTTTTCCGCCCGCGGTTCATCAATTTGCTCAATTGATTGAAACGGCAACACCACATTGGTTACTTCCCGAGTCTTACCAGGCCAAACCAATTCCACATCCGGAGCATCCGCGAAGAGTATGGCCTTATACTTTGGGGGCAGCGGTTCGCCACGGTCAATTAATGATTTCAAATAGAGCCTTTTGCGTTGTCCTGGAAGCCTTGAGGGACAAAGCCTTAAAGACAGCGGAAAAAGAATTTTCCCCCAATATTCCACGACGGGATGCGGTTTTGTGGGAAGGGATTGGCCGGTA
>JAKAAS010000078.1 GCA_021802225.1 Bacillota bacterium | reverse complement strand
CGCGCGCACGGACGACTGGTTCAATTGGATTCCGGCGCGGATATCGGGCGTGGCGATTGCGCTGACGGCTGGAGTTGACGGGCGGCTGCACCAGGCTTTCCAGGTGATGCGGGCCGACGGCAGGCGCCACCCCAGCCCCAACAGCGGCATTTCCGAGGCGGCCATGGCGGGAGCTTTGGGAGTGAGTTTAGGGGGCGTCAACAGTTATCAGGGAGTGGTTTCCCTGCGTCCTAAAATCGGCCAGGGCGACAGGGCGCTGTCCGTGCCCATGATTATTCAAGCGGTGTCCATCATTATGCGGGTGACGCTAGTGGTTTCTCTGGCCATGGGGTTTGTGGCATTCATGGCGACAGGACGGTGGCTGTCATAGAGGGCTTGCGGGCTGCTGCCAGCCTGCTTACCAGAATTCCCGCCCGGTCCCCCAGCTTTGAACGGGAACGGAGGTCATGGGCTCTAGCCTGGTTTCCAGTGGTCGGCGCTGTTTTTGGAGGGATTTGGATGGTCTGGGCGTGGTGGCTGCCCGGGCTTGACATGTCATTGCGGGCCATAGGCGCGGTGGTCACCGAGGTGCTCCTAACGGGTGGAATGCACTGGGATGGGTGGGCGGACATCTTTGATGGGTGGGGGGCGCCGCCTGAGCGGCGTGAAGTGGCCCGCAAGGATTCTCGGGTGGGGACGATGGGAGTGCTCTTTCTGATTGTGGGGTTTGGCGCTCTGGTGCAGTTGTGGCGCTTGGACGCCAGCCCCGTTCACTGGCCGGTATTTTTTCTTAGCCCGCTCATAGCTCGGGGGGTGATAAGCGTAGCGACGGCAGTTTCTCACCCTTCCCCGCACAGTCAATTGGCAATGTGGTTCCGCAGTGTGGTCGACCCGCGCGGTGCCGCCGTCAGCGCAGCGCTTGTAGTGGGAGTGACGCTGGTCCTGATGGGCCCCCGGGGCCTGGTTGCCGACGGGATCGTGGCGGCCGCGGCCGCAGCGTTTGTGCGGTACTGGACTAAAATGTTTTCGGGCATGAATGGGGATATTTTAGGAGCCACGGTGATTTTTACCGAACTGACGGTCCTCTTGGTGGGAGCGTGGGGATGGATATGGAGGTGAGCCAAGTGCATGGAGGGGATTGGGCTTCCCCAAGCGTAATGGAGTATGTGCCAGGCCAGCAGCTGCTTGACTTGTCGAGCAGCATCTCCCCGTACGGTCCGGGCCCGAGGGCGCGCAGTCTCTGGCCTTCGCTGATCGACCGCATCGACCGTTATCCTGATTGGCGGGCCTTCGAAGCCACCAAAACCGCAGCCGCCCACCTGCATGTCGAAGAGCATCAGGTGTTGATGACGGCGGGAGGCGTTGAGGCAATTGATTTGGTGCTGCAATCCTTCGCCCCTCCGCGGGTGTTCGTCAAGGTGCCCGCATTCAGCGAGTACCGTGACCGGGCTGAGATTCGGGGAATCCCGGTGCATTCGGTTTCGGGTGCGGGTGACCTATCCGGGCAGCGGGGACTGCTGTTCGTGGCCAATCCCGCCAATCCCACCGGGGAGGTACTGAGACCACAGGACATGGCCCCCTATCTGGAATGGGCGCAGCAGCCCGGGGCGGCCATGGTAGTCGATGAGGCATTTTTGGAATTCCTGCAGGACTGGCGGGAACTCACGGTCACACTCCAAGCCGCTGCGAATTCGCACCTGGTGGTGATAGGGTCCCTGACAAAATTTTACGGATTGGCGGGACTGCGGGTGGGGTATATCGTTGCGAGCCGCGCCCACATTGAGGCGGCGGCTTCTGCATCTTTGCCGTGGCATGTCTCACTGGTGGCCCAAGACATGGCAACCGCCTGTTTGCAGGACCAGACATATTTTGCTCAGACGCGTTGTCTTTTGGATGCCGAGCGGGAGCGGCTTACGGGGCTGCTGGCGCCGCTCGGAAGAGTGCGCGAAGGGGCGGAGGCAAATTATCTGCTATTCAGTCCCCATGGAGCGCGTTTGGACGAAGTTCTCCACGGATTGAACAAGCGCGCAATTCTCGTGCGGGACGCGAGAACTTTTGAAGGACTGGATGGGCTCTACGTACGCATTGCCGTCAAGCGGCCGGAAGATTCTGACCGGCTGGTGCGCGCATTGCAAGAAGTATATGCCGGAAAATGAATGGAGGCGGGAACAAAGTGGAGCTGACCTTGGCGCATCTCTATCCTCAGCATATGAATTTATACGGCGACCGGGGCAATGTGCTGGCACTTCAGTACCGCGCTGTGCACCGGGGATGGGGTTTTCATGTCGTGGATGTCGACTTGGGGGACGCGGTCGACTGGAAAGCAGTGGACCTGATCTTTATGGGCGGGGGCGAAGATACCCACCAGGCCAGAATTTATGAAGACTTTTTGCGGCGCGGCCCGGAGCTGCAGGCCTTGCTGGATGAAGGGGTGCCGATGCTTGCGGTTTGCGGAGCGTACCAGCTGCTGGGACACCATTACCGGACGGCTGCCGGGACCGTGCTGCCGGGGCTGGGCTATCTGGATGTCACAACGGAAGCTGGGCCATCCCGGGCCATCGGGGACGTAGTGTGCGAGACCACGCTTCCTGTGACGCCAATGACTCTGGTGGGATTTGAAAATCACGGAGGCCGCACATTTTTGGGCCCGGGGGCCGCTCCCTTGGGAACTGTCCGCACGGGGAAAGGAAATAATGGGACGGACGGCAGCGAGGGGGCAGTGAAAAATCATACGCTCGGTACCTATCTGCATGGCTCCCTGCTGCCGAAAAATCCGCAGGTGACGGATTTGCTGCTGCAGTGGGCGGCAAACCGGCAAACTGGCGGGGCGACCCCTTTGCCACCGCTTGACAGCACCCGGGAGATGGCCGCGCACGACGTCATTGTCAAACGCAGCAAAATCAGGCATGTTTGACCTGCAGTCGTGCTATAATAACTCATAAGCTGTTGATAAGGTGTCCGGTTACTAGAAAGGGGATTGTCCTATGGATTTACTATCACCTATGCACATCATAGTATTGCTGGTTGTGGCTCTCTTGATTTTCGGACCGAAACGGCTTCCTGAAATCGGATCGGGGCTCGGCAAAAGCATTCGTGAGTTTAAGCAGTCCATGAGTCAAATAACCGAGGAGCCCAAGCCTACGGCGACTGCGGAATATCCGGCTCAAGCGGTTATCAAGGATCAACAGCCGCCGACTGAATAATTGTGGAAAGAAAATATTGGAGCCTTCTTTTGCGGCAAACGGCTGCAAGTGAGGGCTTTTTTGCATAAGGAGATGATATTATGGCGGATCTTTCCGCTCTTATAGGCAATACGCCGATGGTGACGTTGGACTCTCTGGCCCCCACAGCTACCGTGATGGCGAAATTGGAATCATTCAATCCGGGAGGATCGATCAAGGACCGCACGGCCTGGTCGTTGGTCAAAGATGCTTTGGATCACGGCAAAGTGGGTCCGGACACGGTGATCATTGAAGCGACGTCGGGCAACACGGGGATTGCCTTAGCGATGGTGTGCGCCATGAATCACCTGCGCCTGGTGGTGTTTATGCCGGAAGGGCAAAGCTCAGAGCGCAAGCAGCTGTTTTGGGCGTACGGGGCGACGATAGTGGAGACGCCTCAAGAAGAGAAGACGGCGGGGGCTATTGCCCGCGCGAAAGCGCTTGAGGCGTCCCTGCCGGATGCCCTGATGCTGCGCCAACATGAAAATCCGGCGAATCCTCAAATTCATGAGCTCACGACGGGACCAGAAATATGGGAACAGATGGAGCACCGTGTCGATGTTCTGATTGCCGGAGTAGGCACGGGCGGCACCATCACCGGCACGGCGCGGTTTCTTAAGCGCGTGAATCCCCACATAGAGATCGTGGCAGTGGAACCAGCGGGTTCTGCTGTGATGAACGGGAAGCCAGCTGGTAGCCACCGAATTCAGGGAATAGGAGCGGGATTTATTCCGCAGGTTCTGGATATGAGTGTCGTCAGCCGAACTGTGGATGTGCTAGACGAAGACGCCATAGAGGCAGCGCGGGTGCTGGCACGCGACGAGGGGCTGGTAGTCGGCCTGTCTTCGGGAGCCGCGTACTGGGCAGCTCAGCATCTTCTAAAATCCGGTCATTACGACGGCAAGCGGGTCGCCGTCATTTTTCCCGATTCTGGGGAACGGTATTTGTCGACGGGACTGTATCGGCCAACATCGGCCGCATGGCTGGGTCTTGAATAGTCTCTGTCTCGGAACCTCTGGTGGGGTCGGAATGGGCTAGCAGAAGAGTTTTCTATTGGGCCGTGCGGAGCTACTATACACATTGCTTTAAGATGGGGTCGATGTGGGCGTGAAAGCCTTCGCCACTTTGACTCCCGGCTGTGGCAACCTCAAGAAGGACTTGACCCTGGCCGACCGTGAATGGACCTGCCCGTCCTGTGGCACCTGGCATGACCGTGATGTCAATGGGGCACAGAATTTGGCACGGCTGGCAACCGCAACTGCCCTACCTGTGGCGACACCGCCCGCAAGGGATGTGCCGGTTCGGTCAAAGGGCCGACCCGACGGGAAAGTTACGCCTGTCACACACGAAGCGACACCCGCTGGCTATATACTGGCGGCTTCGGGGTAGGAAGAATCATGTGATCCCCAAAAATCACATGATTTATAGCAGAACATACATGCCCAGATAGCTCAGGGAGTAGGGACAGCGTCATTAGCCTACCCCACAAAAGTCGTCCAAAATCTCGACCATTTTCAGTAATTGTCTATCATGTATCGCAAGTATTGCAGGAATACCGGCGGGACGCCCAAGAAAAACTACCCCGTCCCGCTGCGGCCGGAGGTGAGTGGCGTCGTCTATTTCCGTCTGGTCCGTGTTGTTCGGCTACGTGGCATAGGGGTGCGCCGGGGATTGGACACAGGCGATCAACAACCGCGCGGCAATGCCAGTTTTCATCGGGCGGCGGTTAAAGCGATAGACAAATTCTTCGAGGTATAATTGGCGGCGGGCGCGGCCGCGCCCGTGGTAGGTCCCATCAATGAAGGTCTTCGCGAGACTAATGACCGTATTCACCCAATGAAAGACCACGGGTGCATCGGGATCCGTGCTGAGGGTGACTTCATGGTCGGCTTCGTGAGCGCGCGCCCCCGCCGCATAGGCGGTCGCTCCATCACTCCGCCAGACCCCTTGGTGTTCGACGCGGCGGTCCAGCACCTCGATGACGGTGTCGTTCGTGAGGTCCGGCACGGCTTCCATAAAGATGTAGCGCGGATGTCCTTGGCTGGTCAGACTGACGCCGACGATGACCGGATCTTGGTCCGTGCCCCGGCCCCGCTTACCCGCTCCATGGCTGACCCCGCCAAAATAGGCATCATCGAGTTCGAGCAGCCCGCCTAATTGATACCGGGCATTGCGCTCCTTCATGGCGTGTTGGATTTTATGATGCAACAGCCAGGCCGTCGCATAGCGCAAGCCGAGTTCTCGGCTCAGCGCCAATGCGGATTTGCCCCCTTTGTCCACGGCCACCAAGAAAATGGCCAAAAACCAGATGCGCAAGGCCACTTTGGTACGGTGAAAGAGCGTTCCGGCGGTGACAGACGCCTGATGGTGGCAGGCCGTGCATTCATAGAGAGGAGCGGACCGACCGGTCCGCTCGGATCGCTGAACGGTCCAGAATTTCGTGCCTTGGCACTTCGGACAGACAAACCCATTGGGCCACCGCTGCTGGAACAGATGTTCTTCGCAGGCGGCTTCCGTTCCGAAGGTATCTTGCCACTCCAGCAATGTCATGGGGGTCCCCTCCACTTCATACCGGGATTTTAACCACATTATACCAGGCTTCCTCCACTTTGGGGTGCCAACCTGAGTTATCTGGGGATGTATGTAGCAGAATGGTGACGATTTTTGACAAGTTAGCACTTCTCCCGTATGATATGAAATGGCTGGGGAGTAGTTGGGGGCCTGGTGCCTTCCTTGGACTTCAAATCCAATGGTCGGCTTTAGAAGTCGACGGTGGGTTCGATTCCCACATACTCCCGCCAAAGTCAAGTCCCGCAAGGTTTCCGAGGTGTGTCGGCGGAAACAATTCCTGTCATGAATGGACAGAAAATGCTTCCAAATCACTTTGGCTAGAAGTGCCTGCGAACCTTACCACCTCGCCCTAATTTGGTTGATCGAACAATCTTCCACACATGTCTATTGAACAATTTCCTCCACGAGCAATGTGAAAACTTAGTAGCTGTAGGGCTCCCTAGAAACATAATGCTTTGCTCCCGTCTGCTCGCTGATTCGCAGGATTTCAGCACCGAAGATCACAACGAAAGACGGGCTAGTTTGTCCAGAGACAACCGGGATCGCAATGGGTGTAGGAAGAACCAGAGCAGCGGGGTCCACGATTTTTTTACAGTCCTCATGGCACGGATTGCTTCCCGGTTCTTGGCGATTGACACTCCCTTATCTCAACGGGTCGTAGCCCTGACATTCCTTCGTCCGACCTAGCCCAAGGGGGAGTTTGGTTGAAGTTAACGGATAAATGCTCTGAAGCGACGCATGTTCGATACCCCTTGCGTTTGTGAAATTCTACGGATCAGCCAGGATACAGGGGACGATTACCCCGCAAGCGGCCCGGCTGAAACGGTTGCTGGGTCTGCCCCATCGCCACCAACAGGTAGTGATCTTGCGGATTAACTTCATCATCGATTGCATGGGAGTCAAGTGTTTGACCTGCACATTCTGTTGGTGCCAGGCCTGAAAGTGGGGCTAATGGCCGACCAGATGGAAGACGGCAAAAAAACAGATGGCGGAGCAAGGCATGGCCGCGCTTCGACAGCTTGATGCTTCCCCGGTATTGTCCGGAGGTACGTTCAACCAAGTTTAAGCCAGCCCACCGGAGGACCTGGTTGCCATGCTCCAACCGCCGCAAGTCCCCGCCAAAGGCCATGATGGCGGGGTTGTCCGGCAGGGAAATGCCGATGGGCCGCACTTGATCGGCGCATGGAATGTGCTCGAGCAACCCTGAAATTCGGGTGTCCGCCTCCTGGATGACCCGTTCAGCCGCCGCAGTACTGGTCAAAGAGGTGCCAAAGCTTCCATTGATCCTCCTCTAGGGCGGTCCCATCACCATGCTCGTGCTCGCAGTCTGGTGGTAGGCCCGTGGCATACCGCCGGCACCGCGCGGTTTCCATGCCGAACGGTGGCGTCGGGGGTCAGCGGCCGGACACCGCTCGGCACGGGAAAGCACCACAAAAGGGCCAAGGCCCGGGAACGCGGTCGTGAACTCGGGAA
>JAKAAS010000077.1 GCA_021802225.1 Bacillota bacterium | reverse complement strand
CGGGCCGAGACATCCCAGACCCGCCCCTAAGCCCCACCACACGAGGCGCCGCTGCCCTTCTTGCTGAGCCATTTGCCCAAGGCGGTCTACGGGATCTTGTTGGCTCATGTTGTGATTCTCCCTTCGGTTGGGACCTGCACCAAAGCCCCTCTTGTGTGGTGTGTTAGCGCCCACCCTCATGGCGCACGTGAAAAGCCCCCGGCCCGGATGGGTCGAGGGCGCGGTGACGATGCGCTATTTGTCGGGGCGGTCCGGTGGCATAAACGCCATTTCATGGGGGGCACCCTCGACCTTGATCCACGTCCGCTGGTTGCCCGCGATGAGGAGGCCTTCGCCGCGGCGGGCATTGAGGAGCTTGTCTTGCTCCGCATCGGATAAATTGAACAAGTGAATGAGATAGTCGAGGTTCTTTTGATCTTGCCGCAGCAGCAGATTGATGGCTGCGCTGGTTAAGACCGGCTCGCCATCCGCCTGCACGGCCGGAGCGAGAAAATCAAACACATTCTGCGTGGCCACCATCAGGCTTCCGTTATATCCGCGGATGACCTTGGCCACCTCTTTGAGGAAGCGCAAAGTGTCCGGATTTTGGGGATCAATGAGCATCCATGCCTCGTCAGCGACGAGGATTTTCCTCTCGCTCTTGTCGCGACGGATGAGGTTCCAGAAGTAGCCCAGCACGTTGAAATATTGGGCCCGCTTAACCGCATGCGGGGCCGTTTGAAGGTCCATGAGGTCGGCGACCACGAAATCAGCGGCCGCGTCAGAACGCACGGTGCTGGGGCCGGCCCACAAGGGGGCCAACGTGCCCACGGCCGCCTCCTGCAGAAGCGCCACCAATATCTTCCACTCCGGTTGACCATCCGTCTCGGCATGGCGTTGACAGACGGCGTACAAGTGGGCGATGTGCGGCCACTCGGCATTCGGAATGGTCGTCGGGTCCACAGCCATCGGAATGCCGGCGGCCTCGTAGGTTTCGCGCACCGCCCCCGCTAACAGCGCCTGCTCCATGGGTGTGAGGCCGGGCATCAGCAGATGGAGGAACGTTTGGAGCCACTGGGTGTGCGCAGCGAGTGGGCTGAGACCGGCGTGCTCATCCATCGTCTTCATTGCCGGGGGTTGAAAGGGATTGATGCGCGTGATTCCGCCGCCGGCATTCAGCCAGTCGCCCCCGACTCCGTGGCACACATGCTGATACTCCCGCTTTTCCGGGTCGAGCACATAAATTTTCGCCCCCAGGGCCCATTCGCGCAGCAGCATCACAATCGCTGCGAATGTCTTTCCCCCGCCCGGAGGGCTGAGGAGGTTTACATTTTTATTGTTAATGCCGGTCTCCGGCGGAGGATTCCACCGGTCCAGGAGCACGAGCTCCCCGACGGCATGCTGATCCAGTTCATGCCCCAGCACAATGCCCGAGCCATGGTTAATGCCGCCGGACCCGAAGGGCCACGCGGACGCGATGGTCGAGACGGGCCAAGTCTGCGGCGCACGGCCTTGGAGGGACGCATCAAAGAGGCCCCAGGGTCCCGCGGCCCGCAAGCCCTCATCCTGCAAGAACACCAGGGGGCGGGCCCGCATCCCTTGGGCCGCGAGAGATGCTTCGAGCCGCCGTGCCAAGCGTTCCCCGGTGGAGGCATCGGGGGCCGTCACCACCAAAAACACCCCGACGCGAAACACACTTTGCTGTTCGGCGTCAATCTGATGGAGGAGCGTCTGAGCATCCTGGATCTGGCGTTCCAGCCGCTGCGCCTGCAAGGGCCCCCCTTTGGAAACAGCCAGTTGCCCGGCCAATTGCCCCATGCGCCGGTTGAGCTCTTGCACAATCGTGAGAGGATCTTCCGGCAGGGCGTGCAAACTCAGCGTGACCCCCGGCAAATTGGCGGCCGCGGTTAGCCAGCCCGCCTCCACGGCGGGCGGAAAGGCTTGAATGGCATACACTTTAGCCCATTGATCCGCAATGCGGATCTGTTGCGGTCCGAAGTCGAGGGCGGCGGGGGCAAAGATATTTTTGAGAGCATTGGTGGGATAACGGCTCTCCATCGCACGAATTTTTGACATTGATTAAACCTCCTCGGAGGGATGGGCGTGATAGAGCGGCGCGAGACGGGCCAAGCCGTCGGGCACGGTTTCGACCGCGGCTTGGCTGGCATGAAAGGTCAGAAACAGGAGCTCGCGCCACGCCGCATCATCCATAATGGTCGCCCGCATCCCGCGAATCCGTTCCAGGTTTGTCTCCAGCGTGCGCAGTGCCATGTGATGCTCGCTCACCGCATCTGGACCCGTGCGGGTACAGAGCAAATAATATTTACGTTCCACCGTCTCGCCCGTCCGGACCATCTGACTGACCCAGTGAATATAGTCGCGCAGGACCGTCCGCCGGCGCCCATCCGCCGTCGCCAGCTGCGCATCTAAGCTGGTGAGATAGTGATCCAAGTCGACAGGGCGGTACATTGACAGCCATTGCCACGGGGCGGCGAGGCCGTTTAAGGCGGCCCACAGGCCTGCAATGGCCTGGCTCTGCTCGCGGGCTGACTTCAAGGACAGACTGTAGGGGGCGATCTGGATGCCGGCGACGACGGCGCCGTCCGGGCGAATCAAACACCCATCGTGCAAGTCCTGCAACGGCAGCCAGTCCTGGGCCGCGGTGCCAGCCGGCCCCCCCGGATGCGGAGCGCTTACCGAGGAGGGCTTCTTGGACGCCGAACGGCGGTCAGCCGCAGCGGGCTTGGGGGGGAAGTGTAGCTTGCGTAAAGCCATTGTATTCAGCTCCTTTTATCATTGGGTAGACGGGCGACCACATAGGATGGCCGGGCACGCGAAAAAAGGGCCCCTCGGGAATGCTATAGGGAAAGAGCATAGAGAGAGTCCGCTCGTGCTCACCCGCGACAGTCCGGAATACGCTTATAGAGCCCGCTGAACGTCTAGCACAGGGGATGGCTTTTTGTGATGGAACATGAAAACGGCCTCCTGCCATAAAAGAACCCGGCTCCCATAGGGAACCGGGCTGAACGATAATATTGACGGGTTAATCATCCCAATCGGAACGTCCCCAGTCATACCGGTAGCGGTGGGGGGCGTGTGTGAATTGCCAACCGGCGACGATACGCCGGTAGAGCGGGTCGCCCTGGGGCGGCGGTAACGCCAAGAAGGCCCCAATGGCCAGCAGGGCCACAAAACCCACCAGACGGAGGGCGACCGACAACCCGACAAGCCCACCAAGGAGAAACCAGATGCTGCCCGCCAGAAAACCCGCTAGCGCCACCGCGACTTCAATGAGGCCCCATCCCGAAAAAAATTCATAGCCGCGGCGGATGGGGGTGGGAATCAGATACCGTTTAGCCGGAGCCTCTGCCATTAGGGTTCGCGCTCCTCTCGGGATGAGCGTGCCCGCTGATGATGCTGGGACGTTGAACCATGAGTAGTGGGCATCGGCTCCGATGATGAGGGGGGTTCCTGGGGGCCTCGCTCCTCACCGGGAATGGACACCAGGTGCCGTGCCTGATTGCCGAAAATCTTGGCCAATCCCCGTTTGTGGTCTCGCGGAGTGATCTCCGATATCGCCCCGCACTGGGGACAGGGGGTAGGGCCCATATAGCGAGCTTTAACCCAATCCCAGTCGCCCCGATCATAGGTGGTTTCCGGATGATCCCAGACGATCAAACAATGGGGGCATGTGCACCATTGCCGAAGGCTCGTTTTGAGGTCAAATTGTGGCGGCATGTACGGCCCAGGCCGACGTGGCGGTTTTTCTTTGGATTGTGCCATGTAGTTAGTTTCCTCCTCCCGAATTGATTCCGATCCAGCCGCCGAGCCGGGTGTTCCCCATCCAGTTCTGCCAATTTTGTTGTGTTTGTTGTCCCACGGGGCGCATGCCCCAGCCCCCGATCGAAATCATGCCCGAGCCCATGCCCGAGCGATACGCCCATTGTTGCAGAATATGGGGCCCCCGGATGCCGACAATGAGCCAGCCGATCATCAGCAGCAGCGACAGCAGCATCATCACAACCATGCGTCCGTCTGCCAGCGGCAGCCCGGCCAGGACGGCGGTCGCCCCGCCATGGCGGAGCACGGCCCCCAGTGTCGACCCCGCGGCTTGGGAGGTGATAAACTGCGTTGTTCCGATCATGCCTTTTAAGGCGAGCAGCTGCCACGCTTGCGCTAAAGATAACACAATCAAGCCTTGCCACCACGCCGTCCAGGTGCCGCCATCGAGATTCATTTGGCCTAAGGCCAAAAATGGCCCCGCGAGGACGTAGTAGATGAGTTCAGCCGAACGGACGGCCATCTGGAACAAGATAATCAAGAGCGCGACGACGCCGCCCACCAGGGTTAGCAGCGCGGCCAAAATGAAGCCGATGACCGCCGACGGCAGGGTGGCAATGTCCGCACTGACGGTATGCAGCTGCCCCACTGCCCCGGTCATTGGCGCCGCCATGACCATCGTACCGAGGTCCAGCCCCCATTGAAAGACCGTCGTGGCCAGAACTCCCGCTAAGGCCACATAGATCATGGTGCGGAGAATCCCTTTCCAGAGGGCGGTGCCGTCGAGATCCGCCGTCCCTTCATTCCACAGAATATAACGCGTCAAAGCCTCATAGGCGACACGCACCCCCAAAAGCGTCCACACCACCGCCAAGAGGTCGGTTTGCAATCCTTGAACCCATGGCAGCTGCGTCTGGGCGATGGCGAGGCCGCCGATCTCTTGGGCGATAATCCCCACAATATCCAGCATGCCGCCAACAATGTTCGTCAGCACCACCTGGATACCTGTCATGATCAGATTCCCCATTTACGCCGCCACTTCCTTCCCTGAGGGAATGGGGCCGGGAAAACCCGGCCGCCCTCTCCCGCTTAAAACAGCCCGCCGGCAAAATGCGCAATCCCGCCCGCCCCGGCCACAATGGCGGTGCCGACAATCACCTTTTTCATCGCTTGGAGATGATGCGCGTCCGTGGCGCCATCGCCTCCCGACAGATTGCGCATGAGGGCGTGGTACCCCACCATGAGCCCCCCGCCGGTAATGCCTAAGCCGCTAATCCACGTGCCCGCCGATCCCATCAGACCGGAAATGGCTTGGCCGGCCTTTGTCGCGCCAATGTTGGTGGTGGTGGCTGCTGCAAAATAGATGACATGATGCATAATGGACCATCCTTTCTTCCCTATCGCAATGTGTGTTCGCCTTACAATGCCAATTCTTCTTCGCGTGCCCGCGCCTCGGCCGCTGGACGCACCGAGGGGGCCGCTCTTTGCGGGCCGCGGAAGCGTTCCACAACCGGTATAAGGGCCGCATCCTGCTGGGCCGCCTGTTCGAGCTGTGTGACCATCTGATGCACCCGCCGCCCGACATCTTGCACGACACCCGCCACCTTTTTCGGATCGCCATCCGCCCACCCGGCCACATACCCTTGGCTATAGCCTTTGGTATCGAGCCCCAGGGCCTGGGCCATGACATAGGCGGTGGTTTCGGCCGTGACTTCCTCTTGGCCGACATGCCGATCACGGGCCTGCTCCGGCGTGGAGATGCCCAGACTGTGGCTCCACTCATGAAGCAAGGTCTTGACGTGCTGGTCGGGAGCCGCATCCTGGCGCAGCGTAATCTGCTGGGTGGTCGGATTCCATACCCCATACGCCGGGCCAGTGTCCCCAAAGAGGACCGGGAACCCGGGGACTCCCACGAGATGCGACAGCAGCTCTCCCATCGTGTCGCCCATCAACGGGGTGGCACGCGGCAGCCGTAGCGGTTCCCCTTGCGTTTGTTCGAGTGCAAAGACCGTGACCGCCTTAAACGCCACCACTTGCCGTACAGGGGTGGCAGACTCTATGGCCTTTGCGGAATGTTCCGCCTCCTCCGCAGGAACCCGATAGGTCACCGGCGCGAGGATGGTGATGCCCCGCTCGCCTTTTTGCACATGGCGCCCGAGTTTTTGCCAGGCGTGATAGCCGGCGACATACGTAGCGTCCGGCCGCTGCGCCATAATCAGCAGCGCGTTCCCCGGACTGTACGTCGGGAAACGCGCCATGGTACTCGCCCACTCTTTCCAGGCCTCGGGATCGCCTAACAGCTGTTGCACCCCCTGGTCGACCAGAGCCCGGGCCTCCTCCGTATTCGTTGATACTCCCTCCTCTCAAAAACACCCCCCGCTGGTCGCGGAGGGTCGCAAGGCTTCACCATCACGTCAAGCCCGCGCGCCCCGGTTCTCCGAAGAGAACCCGAGCGTCCGGGTTTCGCGCGAGTGGGCGAATTTAGGCCTCCCCCGGCGGGGTGTCTGTCCAGTCGCACGCTTCCGGTTGATCGCCAAACAACTGCGCCATCAGGTCATCCGGTCGTGGGGTATAGGTCACCGCGTACACCTCCTGTTCTTGCGGTGCGTCTCCGTCGGTATCCGACGGGCCGTACCACACTGCGGGCATCGTCCACAGCAAATTGGCGGGCGGCACGAACGGATGGCGCTCCGCCACCGGGGCAAACAGTGCCCACTGACTCAAATCCGGCAGAGGCAGGCGCGCAGGAGGAAACCCCGCCTGCCAGGTCAGCACCTGATTTTCGGGCCAGCGCATGATTTCGTCGGGCTTGATGAGATCACGTCCGGTGAGCGACTGCCCTTGGCTGGTGTGACCAACATTCGTTGTCACCGTGGTCCAGCCGACCTTAGGCATCTGGGCACTTTCAGTCTGGGTCGTGTATTGCCCCATAATCTTGCAGAGCTCTTCGGCGGTTTGCAGGTCGCTGGTCCGCAGGAAACACCAGGTGCCTAAGTTGCCGCGGATGGTCCGCTCCGTGTCGCGATAATGTTTCTTGAGCTGTTCGAGATTCTGCAGGGCAATCACCAGGCGAATCCCCATGCCCGCACTGACTGTGACAAACTGATCAAAGTCCGGAAACGCGGGCATATTACCAAATTCGTCCAATAAAAAATTTACCCGGCGCGGTAACCGGCCGTGGTGGACGCGGGCGGTATGGGTGAGAGCCCGAAACAATTGCGCAATATAGAGCGAGGCAATCATGTACTTGGATTTCTCATCGTGAGGAATCACGAGAAAAACTGCGGTGGGCTGGTCGCCCGCTCCGATGTCTCCCAGCTCATGGTCGGCCTCGCCCGTCAGCCACACGAGTTCCGGATCGCCAAAAATTTGGAGTCCTGCCGCGGCCGTCGTGAGAATGGAGGCCCGGGTCTTCGATTGGGCCAGTTCCACGGTGCCATAGGCCATACGGGCCGGATGCCCCATCGGAAAGCTATGGAAGAGACGGTCCAGCCCTTCCCCCGGCTCACCCCC